>CAYLZQ010000019.1:3601-12399 GCA_964388045.1 uncultured Elusimicrobia bacterium
TCGGCTAGACGCGGGCGCGCAATTTTTATACGTTAGAGCCCGTGAAGAGGCACTTCGTCGCGACCGGCTACGTGGTGAGGGGCGGAAAAACCCTCCTTCTCTTTCACAAGAAACTCAGGCACTGGCTCCCGCCCGGGGGGCACATAGACGAGGGGGAACTCCCGGAGGAGGCCCTTCTGCGTGAGATCAGGGAGGAGACAGGGCTTGAGGTCGAGATCCTCTCGCCCAAAAGCAGCCCGGACCCGCGGGAGCCGGAGGTCAGATACCTCCATGTCCCCAACCACGTCCAGCTCGAGGACATCCCCGGCCACCCCCAGCACATAGACCTCGTCTACTTCTGCCGCGCCAAAAACGGGAAGGCCAGCTACAGGGAGGCCGAGCACGACGGGATGCGCTGGCATTCGATCCGGGACCTCCGCAGTCCCCGCATCCGGGAGGAGGTGCGCCGGACCGGGGCCCTGGCCATCCGCTACGTCCAGAAGCATTCAAAAGGAGAGAGAAAATGAGAAAAGTCTTCGCCATCCTCTTGCTCGGGCTGGCCGCCCCCGCCCTGGCGCAGGTCCAGACAGTCAAGGCGGTCTGGAAGCACTATGCCTACGACGGCCCGCGCTACCGAGGCTGGGACTGCATCGCCTCCCTCAACGCCTTGGACGACCTCCTCTGGATGATGGAGGCGCGCCGCAAGAAGAGCCAGTGCTCCTGGAACTGGGGCCTGCAGGCCGAGTGGGAGGCTCTCACCCCAGTCAAGGATCAAAACAGCCGGTCCGTGGCCAGGTTCCTCGATGGCCTGGAGAGGCAGGGCGGCTGGCTCTCAGGCCTCGGCGAGAAGTGGAAGGATTCGGGAGCCCCGGAGGAGCCAGCGGAGGCTCTCTGGGCAAGGGCGAACCTCCAGAGGTCCATGAACGACACCTGGGCCTGCAACATCTACGCGAACACCCTGGACTACCTTCTCGACCGCCTGCCTGTCAGGAACGTGAACCAGATGGTCTTCTGCCAGACAGGGACCAGCTTCATCTCCCTCAGCTTCGATTATCTGAAGGACTCAAAGGCGGAGGAGGTGGTATACACGGCAAGGAATTCGCCAAAGGCTTGCCCACAACGAGATTCAAGAATTCCTTGTCGTGTAGACTAGGACGCTGGAATGGAATTCACGACAGCCAGGACAGCCCCTAGGACTGCCAGGGACTTTTTGCCGAACTTCTCGAGGTCAACGGAGCCATTCACAGTCAGGTCGTCTCCAGTGGAGATGACGCTGAGGCTCATGCCGGCCTGGCCCCAGATCGAGTAGCCTCCCCCTCGGAAGCGGTTGACATGAAGGGAGAAGCTCTTCCCATCCACGCTCCCGAAGGCCCGGCAGGAGCTTCCAGAGCAGGTAAGCGAGAGGCTGACCCCTCCCCAGAAGGAATAGCCCCTGGAGGGATCCCGGCTGGAATAGGGGCTGGCGTTGAAGCTGAGGGATTCATTCTCCACTGACCCGTAGAAGCGGAAATAGCCGCCTGAATCCCTACTCCCGCTTATGTTGACGCGCAGGCTGGGCTCCCAGATCTGGTAGAAGCCTCCCAAGCTTGAGGAAACCCTCATCCAGACCGAGGTCCATTGAGGGACGGCCTGCTTGATCCGGCGCAAGGCTTCTCTCACGTCCTGAGTGATGAAGCCTGGGTGCTCGCGCTCAAGGCCGGCCATGGTGGCCGGCCAGGCCGGAACCGAGAGACCGAGGATCAGAAGGGCAGCGGTCGTTTTCATGGAAGGACCTCCCAGGCGATTATAGCACCGGAGGAAGGCTGCGGGCAAATCAAGATTTATCCCGCCCGGCCCAGGATCCATTTCCGAACCCTGGGATCCTGGGGATCATGCGAGACCCCTCCCCGGCGCAGGAAGGCCTTGAACTCCTCGTAGGGGTCATGCCGGCCGCCTTCCTTCCTGAGGCTCTCCTCGGTATTGAGGTAAAGAAAGACGATGATGGGAGGCTGCTCCGAGAAGCAGAAGATGATCCTGTATCTTCCCAGCCCCCGCTTGTAGCGCCGGAATTTCCTCAGCTCGCCGTGCAGGAGATATTCCGGGCGGTTGGGATCTTGGGCTATCTCCTGTTCCGCCCGCCTGACGCGAAGAGCCAGCTTGACGACCTCATGCCGCCTGAATTCCTCCGGCCTCAGCCTTTGATCGAGCTCCTTGACGCGCTCCTTGAGCTCCTGTATCCGCTGATGGTAGAACTCATGGTACTTGAGGAGATAGCCCTTCATTCCTGCTCGGCGACGCCCGCAAGGAGCTCATCCCATTGCCTTCCCCATACCTCCCGGGCGTCGCGGAGCTTGGCCGGGCGCTTCATGGCGTCATGCAGGAGGACGTCGATAAAAGTCTTGAACTCCGGCTCCTGTTCGATGGTGTCCAGCCCGCCCTTCGGGACAATGACGATCCTGTCGCGATCCTTCTCCACCATGACAGTCTTCGAGGGCAGATCGCGCACGAATGAAATAGGCAGATCCACCGCGTAGCTGCCGCCGTGCTTGAATAGCTTTTTCTGCATGCCGGCCCTCCTGGGTAGAGTATATATTAAAATAGATACTCTGTCAAGGGGCTTGACCGGAGTCCTGAAAACAGCAAGAATAAGACGCAGAGACAGGAGGGCCCCGACCCCCTGGATTCAAGGAGAAGAAAAATGCCAAGAAAACCAAGCGCAGCCTTCATGAAGGAGATGACTCCAAGCCCGGAGCTGGCCCAGATCGTGGGAGCCAAGCCCCTGCCCCGCACCCAGGTGGTCAAGAAGCTCTGGGCCTACATCAGGAAGAACAACCTTCAGGACAAGAAGAACAGGAGGAACATCAACGCGGACGAGACCCTCAAGCAGGTTCTGGGGGGAAAGAAGATGGTCAACATGTTCGAGCTGACCAAGCTCGTCAGCAGGCACCTGAGCTAAAAAACAAGGCCCTCCTCCGGGGTCTGGTGGCGCGTACGGGATTTGAACCCGTGGTCTTCGCCTTGAGAGGGCGATGTCCTAGGCCGCTAGACGAACGCGCCGCGAGAACCCGGCTCGAGGGCCTCCCATTTTATCAGTTCTGAGCCCCCAAGGCAAAATGCCCAAACCCATCCCAAGGGAGATCCTCTTCGGAAACCCGGAGAAGGTCTCCCCCAAGATCTCCCCGGACGGCAGGCATTTGGCCTATCTGGCCCCCGACGAGGGGGTCTTGAACATCTGGGCAGGGCCGCTCGAGGGGACTGCCAGGCCCATCACGAGGGACAGGGGCCGGGGGATCCGCAGCTATTTCTGGGCCGAGAACGGACGCAACCTCCTCTTTCTCCAGGACAAGGACGGGGACGAGAACTGGCGCCTCCACCTGACCGATCTGGAGGGCTCTTCCCCCAGGGACCTCACTCCATTCCCAGAGGTCCAGGCCCAGGTGGTGGCCACTGACCCGCGCTTTCCGGACGATGTCCTGGCGGCCTTGAACGCCAGGGACAAGCGCCTCCACGACGTCTACAGGCTGGACCTCAAGAGCGGGAAGCTCTCTCTCGAGGTCGAGAACCCTGGGGACGTGGTCGGGTGGCTGGCGGACTCGCGCCTTCAAGCGCGCTGCGCCAAGGCCATGAGGCCCGACGGTGGAAGCGAGCTGCGCCTAAGAAACGGCAAGGCCTGGAAGACCCTGATCTCCTGGGACCCCGAGGACCAGGGAGGGGCCCACTCCTTCGCTCCGGGCGACGGCTCTCTTTACGTGGAATCAAGCCACGACTCGGACACCACCTGCCTCTGGGAGCTTGGGCTGGACGGCAAGCCCTTGAGGCTGCTGGCCCGCGCGGAGGGCTCGGACCTGACAGGGGTCCTCATCCACCCCTCGGACTACCGCGCCCAGGCCGCGGCCTTCTTCCTGGATCGCCTCTCCTGGACGGTGCTGGATGAGTCCCTCAAGCCCGACTTCGAGGCCCTCCAAGGCCTGGCCGAGGGAGACTTCCAGGTCGTCAGCCGGGACGACTCGGACGAGAACTGGATCCTCCTCTACAACAGGGACCGCGAGGCCCCAGCCTACTACCTCTATTCGCGCAGTACAAGGAAGGGGCGCTTTCTCTTCAGCACCAGGCCGAGGCTGGAGGGCACCCGGCTCTCCGAGATGCGCCCCCTCCGGATCAAGGCCAGGGACGGGCTTGTTCTTCCCGCTTATCTCACCCTTCCGGCAGGGGAGGAGCCGCGGGGGCTCCCGCTTGTCCTCAACGTGCATGGAGGGCCCTGGGCCAGGGACTTCTGGGGCTACAACCCCGAGGTCCAATGGCTGGCGAGCCGGGGCTACGCTGTCCTCCAGGTCAACTACAGGGGCTCCATGGGCTTCGGCAAGAGCTTCCTCCACGCCGGGGACAGGGAGTGGGGGGCCAGGATGCAGAACGACCTGACCGACTCCGTCCTCTGGGCCGCGCGGGAGGGGATCGCGGACCCCGGGCGCCTGGCCATCTATGGGGGCTCCTACGGGGGCTACGCGGCCCTCTCAGGAGCCGCCTTCACCCCTGAGCTCTACTGCTGCGCCGTGGACATGGTGGGGCCGTCGAACCTCGCCACCCTGATCCGCTCCATCCCTCCTTATTGGGAGCCTTTGCGCCGGATCTTCGATCTCAGGGTCGGCGACGTGGACACCGAGCTCGAGTTCCTGAACAGCCGTTCTCCTCTATACAAGGCCCACCAGATCAGGATCCCCCTCCTGATCGCCCAGGGGGCCAATGACCCCAGGGTCAAGCGCTCGGAGTCAGAGGCGATCGTGGAGGCCCTGAGGGCCAAGGGCAGCCCGGTCGAGTACATCCTCTTTGAGGACGAGGGCCACGGCCTGGCCAGGCCCGAGAACAGGCTCAGGTTCTACGAGAAAGCCGAGGCCTTCCTGGAGAGGCACCTCAAAAAAAGCGAGGAAGCCACGGCCTCCCGCTGACTGCGGAAAGGCCCGCGGCGAACTTGCCGCCGCGTCTACTAGCGCGCTTTCCTCTTCAGGGCCTCTCCCTGCATGGGCACGAAGCGCACATCGAAAGTCTTCTCCCTGACCATCCCGGACTTGGTCTTGCGCACCACGTAAAGGACCTGGGGCACCCAGGGCGCCTCCTCCTGGTCCGGGCCCACCGGGATGACCAGGCGCCCTCCCACCTTGAGCTGCTTGAGGAGAGGCTCGGGGACATGGTCCGGGGCGCAAGTCACTATGACGGCGTCGAAGGGGGCGTGTTCGGGCCAGCCCTGGTAGCCGTCCCCGGTCTTGACCTTGACGTTCTTGTAGCCCAGGCCCTTGAGGACCGCCTCGGCCCTCCGGGCCAGGGGCTCCAGTATCTCGATCGTGTAGACCTCGCGCACGATCTCGGCCAAGATCGCGGCCTGGTAGCCGGAGCCTGTCCCGATCTCAAGGACCCGGTCCGAGGGCCTGGGCTCCAGGACCTGGGTCATGTAGCCCACGATGAAGGGCTGGGAGATGGTCTGGCCCTCGCCGATGGGAAGAGGGCTGTCGTCGTAGGCGCGCTCGATGATCGCCCGGGGCACGAAGAGGTGCCTGGGGACCTTCCCCATGGCGGCCAGGACCCTGGGGTCGCTGACCCTGTGCCCGGGATCGTAGTCCGCGACCAGGCGCACCATGGCCAGGCGCCTTTCGCGGAATTCCTCCTTCTCTTGCCGAGCCGCTTCCGGAGCAGCCCGGACGGATAGGATGCCCAGGAAGCAACCCAGCCCGATCAGGGCCAGCCAAACTGGGATCTTTGCGCGCGCCACGGGAATACTATAACGCCCAGGACCGCGAACGTCAAGCCAATTTGTTAAACTCCACAGGCTGATGAAGTCATCCCTCCTGGAGCTCTTTCGTCTTCTCACCTCCGTCCCCACAGCCCCCTATTGCGAGCAGGCGGTCGCTCTCAAGGCCCTGGAGTGGAGCCGCAGGCATCTGGGCCCAAGGGTCAAGATCAGGCGCTGCCTGGGTGGCCTGGTCCTCAGCTACCGCGGGGCCGGAAAGGGCCAGGCCCTGGCCCTGGCCGCCCACCTGGATCACCCGGCTTTCAGGCTTTCCCGGGTGGAGACCCCCGCGGCCCTCGCCCGCCTTCGCGGGGGGCTTCCCAGGCACCTCCTTGAGGGCTGCTCCGTGGAGGCCTTCCCGGAAAAGCCCAAGGGCAACGTCCCCCTGGCCAGGGGCGTGCTGGGGGCCGCGAGAAAAGACGGGGATTATCCGGTCCGCTGGCTTGAGGCTCCCAGGGGCAGGCCCGCCTTCGCGGTCCTGGCCCTGACCCCCTGCTCCCTGGAAGGGAAATGGCTCCTCTCGCGCTCCATAGACGACCTCCTGGGCTGCGCGATCTCCCTGGAGGCCCTGCGCTTGGTCTCAAGCTCCAGGGCGAAAACCAACCTGAGCGTGCTCCTACACCGCGCCGAGGAGGTTGGCTTCGTGGGGGCCCTGGACCTGATTCGGGCCGGGAAGGTCTCCCTTGAGGACTCCATCATCTCGGTCGAGACCTCCCGGGAGCTTCCCGGGGCAAGGCCTGGCAAGGGCCCTGTCATCCGCCTGGGGGACAAGGCCTGCCTCTTTGACCCGAACCTCACGGCGCTCCTAGACGAGGCGGCCTCCAGGCTCAGGAAAAGGGGGCTCCGGACCCAGCGCCGGCGCCTGACCGGAGGGACCTGCGAGGCGACCGCTTATCTCGCCTTCGGCTACGAGGCAGGGGGCGTGGCCGTCCCGCTGGTCAACTACCACAACGGCTGGGGGGCCAAGGCCGTGGCTCCGGAGAAGGTCCGGATTGATGACGCGCAAGCCTGCGTATCCCTCCTGGTCGAGGCTGCCAGGCTCTTCCCCGGCCGGACCCTGCGGGGGGCTCTCAGGCGGCGCCTGGAACAGCGCCATTCCGAGAGCCAAGTGCTCTTGGCCTGAGCGCCCCTTCACCTCCCATCGCCAATTTGGCACAATGGGATCGGCGCCAGAGCCAAGACAGTGAAAATCTACACCAAGACCGGAGACAAGGGCGAGACCGGGCTTTGGGGAGGGGACAGGGTCCCGAAATACCATCCCCGGGTCGCGGCCTACGGGGACGTGGACGAGCTCAACTCCTGCCTGGGGCTTGTCCTCTCGGCCCTTCCCGATGAGGCGGCCTTCTCCGAGCTGCGCCGGATCCTGGCCAGGATCCAGGAGGAGCTCTTCGTGGTGGGCGCCCTTCTCGCCACGCCCGAGGCGCGCCTGGGGAGGCTTTCGCCCCCCTTCGATCAGGGCCTCCCCCCCGAGGCCGCGGGCCGCCTTGAGCGCGAGATCGACTCCCTCGCGGCCGAGCTTGAGCCCATGCGCCGGTTCATCCTGCCCGGGGGCTGCCTGGCCGGGGCCTGGCTCCACCTGGCCAGGACGATCTGCCGCCGCGCTGAGCGCGGGGCCGCGCACCTGGCCGCCCTCGAGAAAGCGCCTGAGGGGATACTGGTTTACCTTAACCGGCTCTCGGACCATCTCTTCACGGCCGCGCGCTGGGTGAACGCGAAATCAGGAAGGGCCGAGACCCCCTGGCAGGGCCTGGCCAAGAAGTAAATTGGAACCCATCCTTCGCCTCATCGAGCTCTCCCACGCCTACCCGGCCAGGGGCAAGGTCCCGGCCAGGCGGGCCTTGGACCGCGTGAGCTTCGAGGTCATGCCCGGGGAATGCTTCGGGCTCCTGGGCCCAAACGGCGGGGGGAAAAGCACCCTCTTTAGGATCCTCTCCACGTACTTTCCCCCCACCTCCGGCAAGGCCCTGGCCTTCGGCCTGGACCTGGCCTCCTCGGCCGCGGCCCTGCGCCCCAGGCTGGGGGTGGTCTTTCAGAGCCCCAGCCTGGACCCCAAGCTTACTGTCAGGGAGAACATGCTCCACCAGGGGCACCTCTACGGCCTGCGCGGGACCGAGCTCGAGCGGCGCATGGGCGAGCTGATCGAGCGCTTCCGGCTCCAGGACCGGGAGCTGGAGCTCGCGGAGTCCCTCTCCGGGGGCTTGAGGCGCAGGGTCGAGCTCGCCAAGGGGCTGCTCCACGAGCCTGGGCTCGTCCTGCTCGACGAGCCCTCCACGGGCCTGGACCCGGGAGCCCGCAAGGACCTCTGGGAGCACCTGGGGCGGCTCAAAGGCTCGGGCGTCACGGTGCTCTTCACCACCCACCTCATGGACGAGGCCGAGAACTGCGACCGCCTGGCCCTCTTGGACGGAGGCCGGGTGGCGGCCCAGGGGACCCCGGAGGCCTTGAAGGCGGAGATCGGGGGAGACGTGATCGCGATCGAGTCCCCTGACCCCGAGGCCCTCAGGGAGGCGATCAGGAAGCGCTTCGGGCTGGAGGCGGCCAGAATAGACGGGCTCCTGCGCCTTGAGCGCGAGAAGGGCCATTCCTTCATCCCCCAGCTCGTGGAGGCCTTCCCGGGCCTGGTCCGCTCCGTGAGCCTCTCAAAGCCCACCCTGGAGGACGTCTTCATCCGCCACACCGGGCACAGGTTCTGGCTGAGCCTCGGGGAGGCCCAATGAAAGAGGTAGGCGGACAATGATCCTGGCCGTGCGCACCCTCTGGAGGAGGGAGCTCGTGCGCTTCTACAGGGACAGGGGCCGGGTGGCCGGGGCCCTCCTGCCCCCGGTCGTCTTCTGGTTTTTGATCGGCTCGGGCCTAGGAGCCTCCTTCCGGGTCCCGGGCGGAGAGGGGCTCGGCTTCCTCCAGTACTTCTTCTCAGGGACCCTGGTCCTGATCGTGCTCTTCACCTCGGTCTTCGCCACCATCTCGATCATCGAGGACAGGAGGGAGGGCTTCCTCCAGTCCGTCCTGGTCGCCCCGATCCCCAGGCTCTCCCTGGTCCTGGGCAAGGTCCTGGGGGCCT
>CAYLZQ010000020.1:0-11757 GCA_964388045.1 uncultured Elusimicrobia bacterium
CAGGGAATCGATGGCCTTGATGCCCGTCTGGAGGGGCTCCTTGACGGGCTGGCGCTCGATGACCCCCGGGGCCACGACCTCGACGGGGCGGGCCTTGGTCGTCCGGATCGGGCCCTTGCCGTCCAGGGGCTGCCCCAGGGGGTTGACCACCCGCCCGATCATCCCCTCCCCGACCGGCACCGACATGATGCGGCCGGTCCGCTTGACCGGGTCTCCCTCCTGGATCAGATGGTCGGGGCCCAGGAGAACGCAGCCCACGTTCTCCTTCTCCAGGTTCAAAACCATCCCCATCACGCCGCGGGGCAGCTCCAGGAGCTCGCCGGCCATCGCGTTCTCGAGCCCGTAGACCCGGGCAATGCCGTCTCCGACCTGGAGCACGGTTCCTTCCTCCTTGAGCTCGGTCGCGCCCTGGTAGCCCTCGAGCTGCTTCCTGATCACGGCCGTGATCTCCTCAGGTCTGATTGCCATCGATGGCCTCCCTCAAGCCGCCGAGCTGGCCGCGCAGGCTCGAGTCCATGACCCAATCGCCTAGGCGCACGACCAGCCCCCCGATGATCTCGGGGTCTTCCTTGATCTCAAGCTCGATCTTCTTGCCGGAAAACCTCTGCAAGGCCTGCCGCAGCCTCTCTTGCTCCTGGGAGGAAAGGGGCCTCGCCGAGCGCACGGCGGCCTTGGCCAGGTTGTTCTTCTCCGAGAGGAGCCTCGCGACATTGGCCTCGACCTGGGGCAGAAGCTCGAAGCGCTTTTTGTCCACCAGGAGCTCCAGGAAGCGCAGGCTCAGGCTCGAGACCCTCCCTGAGAGCGCCTCCTTGAGTTTCCTTTTCTTCTCCCCCGCCGAGACCCTGGGATGAGAGAGGACTGGAAGGCAGTCCAGGATCTCCCGGTGCGCGCCCTGGAGGTCCGCCTGGACGCGGGCCTCTTCCCCCCTCTCGGCGGCGGCCAGAAAGAGAGCCCGGGCGTAGCGCCAGGCTAGGACCCGCTCCGAAGCCTTCACGGGCTAATGGACCTTCCCTCTGGCATCAAGGTCCCTGAAAAAGGACTCGAGGACCGTCTTCTGAACGGAATCATCCACGGATCTCCGGATAAGCTTCTCTGCCGCCAAAACCGAAAGGCTTGCGACCTCCCTGCGGAGCTCGCGCACAAGCCTCCCCTTCTCTTCCGAGAGCTCGGCCATGGTCTTCTCCTTCATCCTCTGAGCCTCGAACTCGGCAGCGGCCTTGAGTTGGGCCCTGAGGGCCTCGCCTTCGCGGCCGGCCTGGGTGAGAAGCTCCCGGCCCCTGGCCTGGATCCCGGCCATCTCAGCCTCGAAGTCGTTCTTGATCTTCTCGGCCTCGGTACGCGCCGCGCGGGCCGCCTCCATGTCCGCCTTGATCCTGGCCTCGCGCTCCTCGATCGCGGAAAGAAGGGGGCCCCAGGCCAGCTTCTTGAGGATGAAGACGAGGGCCAGGAAGGTCACCACCGTCCAAAACATGAGCCCCGAGTCCGGGTTGAGCAGTCTGTCCATGGGCGGATCCTCTCAAACGGCAAATGGGCGCGCCCCTGCTTCGCAGGGGCGCGGTTCTAATGCGCCGAACGCTCCACCGCGACCGGAGCGGAGGCCATGGCCGTCACGCCCTTGTTGAGCGCCCCCACGGCCAGGAAGGCTATGACGAGGGCTAAGAGCCCGAGGCCCTCGATCATGGCCGCCGGAATGATCATCATGGTCTGGAGCGACCCCGCCGCCTCCGGCTGGCGGGCCGTCCCCTCCAGGGCCGCGCTGGCGAGCTTGGCGATGCCCATGGCCCCGCCCACCAGGCAGATGCCGGCCCCGACTCCTACTCCGATGTAACCGAGTCCGAGATGCAGCATGCGTGAACCTCCTTAAATAACGACTCCTTTACCCCCGAAAACCCCCGCCATGCGTTGCGGGGGCCTCCTTAAATAACGACTCCTTTACCCCCGAAAACCCCCGCCATGCGTTGCGGGGGCCTCCTTATTACCACCTCGCCCTTTCAATGGGGATGGACAGCTCCTCCCACGAAGAGGGCGGTCAGAAAAGTGAAGATGTAGGCCTGGAGAAGCGCGATCAGCACGTCCAGGGCATAGACGAAGAGGGCCAAGCCCACCGCGGCCGGGGCCACCCCCAGGCCGACGTACGGGCTCATCTGCGCGAAGATGAAGATCAAAGAGAGAAAGGCCAGGGAGACGATGTGCCCTGCGATCATGTTGGCGAAAAGACGAATGCAGAGGGCGACGCACTTGGCCAGGAGCCCCAGGACCTCGATCGTGAAGATCAGGGGGACCAGGGGCATGGGCAGGCCGCCGGGAGCGATATGGGCGAGGTACGAGAAGAGCCCCTGCTCTCTGACGCCCGCAAACTGGATCAGGGCGAAGGTGCAGGCGGCCAGGGCGGCCGTCACCGAGATATTGCCGGTCACGGACGCGCTCTCGGGGATCAGGCCCGCCAGATTGCAGCAGAGGATGAAGAAGAAGAGGCTCAGGAAGTAGGGGAGGTAGGTCTCGGTCGCATGGCCGAAGATGGGTCTGAGCATCCGGTCCCGGATGTAGAGCGCTACCGCCTCCACGCCCGTCCTCAGCAGGAGTCCCGCCCCCGAGCGGCCGCGCGCCGCGGCCGCCAGCATCGCCACCACGAAGGCCGAGACGGCCCACATGACGAGCAAGTGCTTCGAGAAGGCAAGCCTCAAGCCCCCCAGGGAAAAGAGGGGAAAATAGGCATGATCCATCAAGTGGTGCTCGAGGATCTTCTCGAAGTTCATTTAAGTCGCGCCTAAGATCTCACCTTAGGGCTCGTTAGGAAATAAATGCGTGAATTTTGGACGTCGAGGCGCCCGTATGGCAAGGCGTGAGGAGCGAGCATACCGGTCGGTATGTGAGCGACGAACAACGCAGCCAGACGGGATGCATCGGCGTCCAAAAGCATGTCAGTTATTTCTTAACTAGCCCTTAATATGCCGATATTCCAGCGGCAAGAGACAAAGCACTCCGAAAGCGTAGGCCAAAAGCAGGGCCGCCTGGGACACCCCAGCGGCCCGCAGGCTGTAGGCCATCAGCCCGGCTAGGGCTGAGAGCCTCAGGGCCAACCCTGCCCCGAAGGCCCACCAGAAGGCCCGCGGCGAGCCCCTGGTCGCCAAGAGCGCCGCCGTGCTCAGGCTTGAGGCCAGCCAGGAGACTGCGGCTCCCAGGACTATTCCCCGGACCTCCTCGGGCCCGCTCCAGAGGGCGCAGGCCCCCGCTACCCCGAGGGTCCCTGCCAGGGCTCCTTCGGCTGCGCCCCTAACCGCGGCCCTGGCGCTTCGCCGAAACCCGGATAAGTTGGTAGAGGCCAATGCCGATCCCCGAGAGAGCCCCCAACAACATCAGCCAGGGCCCCGTCCCCCACTTCCCGTCAAGCCACTGCCCAACCAGAAAGCCCGCCAGGACGGAAACCACCAGTTCCGTGCCCGCACCCAAAGCGACGACCCATTGGGATGCCGTCTCCTGCTTTTGGTCAGGGTCTGTGGGGTCGACGGACATGAAAACGGCTGGTTCTCATTTTATCAATAACGCAAAAGGGCTGTCAATTTTATGTTATATAAAGGCATGCCGCCCGCGCCCAAGCCTCGCATCTTGGTTGCCGACGACGAGCCGGATCTCCTCAGGGTCATGAAGGAGTCCCTGGAAGAACAGGGCTTCGCGGTGGAGATGGCCTCAGACGGCGGCCAGGCCCTGGAGATGATCCGCGCGGGCCCCCCTGACATCGCGGTCCTGGACCTCAAGATGCCGAGGCTGGACGGCTTTGCGGTCTGCGCCGAGCTGCGACGGGACCCCCTCACCGAGCACCTGCCCGTCATCATCCTCTCGGCCTCGGGGACCCGGGACAGCAAGGTCGCGGGCCTAAACCTGGGGGCCGACGACTTCGTGACCAAGCCCGTGGATATGCCGGAGCTCCTGGCCCGAATCCGGATGATCCTCAAGCGCACGCGCCAGGGCCTGGACGCGAGTCCCTTGACCCGACTGCCCGGCAACATCTCGATCCAAACCCGCATCGAGGAGGCGCTCTCCGAGGGCCGCCCCCTGGCGGTCCTCTACCTCGACCTCAATCAATTCAAGGCCTATAACGACGCCTACGGCTTCGACGCGGGGGACCGGGTCCTCAGGGCCACGGCCCGGATGCTCATCCGGATCATCCAGGAGGAGGGCTCCCGGGAAGGGTTCGTCGGCCACATCGGAGGGGACGACTTCATCGTGCTCGCGCATCCGGACCGCATGGAGGAGCTGGCCCGGCGCCTGGTCGCCGAATTCGACGCCATGGTCCCAGGCTTCTACAGCGAGAAGGATCGCGGCCGGGGGAAACTCCTATCGACCGATCGCCAGGGCCGCCTGCGGGAGTTTCCCCTGTTGTCTTTGGCGATCGGCATCTGCCACAACCGCTTCAGGAGCCTCTCCTCCTACGCCCAGGTCGCGCAGTTGGGCGCCGAGCTCAAGAGGCACGCCAAGAACCAGCCCGGCTCGGCCTTCGTGATCGACCGGCGCAGGAGCGAGTAGACACGGCAAGGAATTCGCCAAAGGCTTTGCGGCGCTAAACTCTCTCCCAGAGGGTCGCCAGGCCCTGGCCCACGCCGACGCAGAGGGTGGCCAGGCCCCGCCGGGCCCTGCGCCGCCTCATCTCATGGAGAAGGGTGGAGACGATCCGGCAGCCGCTCGATCCCAGGGGATGCCCCAGGGCGATGGCCCCTCCGTTGACGTTGAGCCGCTCAAGACCCACCCCTAGCTCCCGGACGCAAGCCAGGGTCTGGGCCGCGAAGGCCTCGTTGATCTCCACAAGGTCGATGTCCGCAATCCCGAGCCCCAGGCGGCCCAGGAGCTTGCCCGTGGCCGGGACCGGGCCGATCCCCATGCAAGAGGGATCGACCCCGGCCGAGGCCGAGTCAGCCCAGCGGGCCAGTGGCTCCAGGCCCAGGGACCTGGCGCGGGAGGCCTCCATCATGAGCACGGCGCTCGCACCGTCGTTTAATCCCGAGCTGTTGCCCGCCGTGACCGTCCCCCCCTCGCGGAAGGCGGGCCTGAGGGCCGAGAGCTTCTCGAGGCTCGCGTCCTCGCGCGGGGTCTCGTCTTGGACCACCTCGCGGGACTGCCCCTTGAGCCCGGGAACCGTGATCGGGACGACTTCCTCCTGGAAAACGCTGTCGCGGGCCCGGAGGGCCAGGCGGTGGCTCCTCAGGGCGAACTCGTCCTGTTCCTCCCTGGGGATCCGGTAGCGCTGGGCCAGGTTCTCGGCCGTCTCCCCCATGCTCAGGAGCGGAAACATCTTTTGCATCCGCGGATTGGGGAAACGCCAGCCCAGGGCCGTGTCGTAGGCGGTCAGGTTCCCGTAGGGAAAGGCCGTCTCGGCCTTGGGGAGAGCCCAGGGGGCGCGGCTCATGCTCTCGACCCCCCCCGCGACGTAGACCTCCCCCTCGCCGGCCAGGATCGCCCGGGCGGCGCAGTTGACGGCTTCCAGGCCGGAGGCGCAGAGACGGTTGACCGTGCAGCCCGGCACGGACTGGGGCAGCCCGGCCAGGAGGAGGGCCATCCTGGCCACGTTGCGGTTGTCCTCCCCGGCCTGGTTGGCGCAGCCTAGGTAGACATCCGCGATCTCAGCCGGGTCGAGGCGGGGAGCCCTCCTGAGGAGGGCCGCGATCACGGCCGCAGCCAGGTCGTCTGGACGCGCCAGGGCCAGGGCCCCGCCCAGCCTGCCGACCGGGGAGCGCACCGCAGCCACGGCGACCGCCTCACGCAAGCTCCTCATACCCCCTGACCCTCCCGCAGAACTCCTCCGAAAGCCTCTTGACCCTGCCGGCCCGGTAGTCGTAGGAGACCTGCACTGTCTCCGCCTCGGCCACGAGGCGGCCCGACTCCGTCTCCACGATCCGGTAGCCCATCCTAAAACTCGCCCCTCCCAGCTTCGTCACCCTCACCCCCACGCCAAGGCTCTCCCCCGCCCGAGCCGGGCTCCTGTAGTCAAGCGAGGCATGGGCCAGGATGAAATCCACGCTCCCGTAGTCTCGGACTCCGAAGACCCGCCTCACGTATTCCATCCTGGCCAATTCCAGGTAGCTTAGGTAGACCGCGTTGTTGATGTGGCCCATGGCGTCGGTGTCCCGGAAGCGGGTCTGGACAACGACGGCGGTCCGGAAGCCCTCAAGGCCCTTTAATGGCTCCACAGGCCTATCGTGCCTCCCTGAGAAGCCGCGCGAAGCGGCCGCGGCTCATGACTACCTGGAGGACGGAGCCCTCTCCTATCTTGCGATTTCGGGAAAAGACTTCCAAGCGGGTATAGACCCTGGGCCCCCTCACCCGCACCAGGGTGCAGACGACGTGGAGGGGAGCCCCTACCCGCGCGGGCCTCAAGTGCTTGACCAGGACCCCGGCTCCGACCGCCTCCTCGCTGGGCTCAAGGTAGGGAGCCAGGAGCATCCGAGAAGCCGTCTCCATGTGATAGACCATGGCCCAGGTCGCGTAGAGGCGGTGGCTGACGAGCCCCTCCAGATAGGGCTTCATCGAGGGCTTGACCGCCGCGGGCAGATCCACCTTGATCCCGACCTTAAACCCGGTCTTCATGAAGCGACGGCCTCGGCCGATCGAGGCCCCGCCAGGGAGAGGGCGGCCTGCAGGATGGTCTCCGCCGCCCGGCTGAAAGGCATCCCGGCTGCGGCCCGGCGCGCGGCCTCTCCCATCGTCTTGAGGCGTTCCTGGTCGGCCAGGAGGGCCTTGAGCCCGGCGGCCAGGCGCTCCGGCGCCTTCCTGGGGCTCGGGTAGTGGACCATCCGCCCGAAATCCTCCCGCAGGAGGTCGCGCACCCCGTAGTGGTCGCTGGCAAGGATCGGGAGGCCCGCCTGCATGGCTTCCACGATGCTCAGGCCGTAGCTCTCGTGGACCGAGGGGGAGACGAAGACATGGGCTAGGCCCAGGTAACCCCTCTTCTCGGCCGAGGAAAGGTAGCCTGGGAAAAAGACCCTGAAGCGCCTGAGGGACAAGGCGCAGGCGCGAACCCGCCGCATATAGGCCGCTCCCTGCATGAAGGCCGGCTCCCCGCAGATGAAGAGGCAGAGGTCGCGCCGCCGGAAGGAGACGTCCCCTTCCAGAAGGCGCAAGGCCTCCAAGAGCAGGTGCAGGCCCTTCTCGGGGGAGATGCGGCTCAAGGTCATCAGGACCGTCGTCTGGGGCCCGATCTGATAGTGGTCCCTGAGGGCCTCATCCTCCCGTTCTCCCTTTCGCGCGGAGGGCTCCCCGCTCCAGACCCCCCAGGGCACGACCAGGCTGCGCTGGGCAAAAGCCCCCGGGGGGAGGAGCCTGCCATAGCAGCGTCCGAGGGTTTCCTGCATCGTCTGCGAGGGAAGGATCATGCGGCGGGAGTGCACGACCGTCTCGCGTTGCTTCTCGAAGATCAGGCGCAGGAGGTCTGGCAGGACCCAGGAAATCCCCAGGCGACGCGAGCGCTCATAGAGGAGGGTCAACCGCTCGGGATGGACGAAACCGCGCAGGTAGAGCTTGTTGAAATAATCGACCACGTCCACATGCCAAAGGGAGATGATCGGGTAGCCGGCCGCGGTCAGGGCGGCCAGGGTCGGGCCCTCCGATATGTCGTTGACCAGGACGCAGGTATCGCGCGGGTCCAGGCGCGCGCGGGCCTTAAGGACCCAGCGGGTCGTGGCCTCCTCGAACTCCCGGCAGAATCCCGCGTAGGCCCATTCCGAAAGACGCTCCAAGCCCTCCTCTCCCCGCCTGCCCGCAAGCCGATGGTACTCGCCTCCCTGCTCTGGAGGAACCGGGCCCGAGCCCAAGACGACCAGCTCGAACCCCGTCGCGCGGCGCCAGTGGCGGACCAGTTGCAGGCCCACCATGGCCCCGCCCCCCAGGGGGATCCTCTCCAAGGGATAGCCCAGATGGCTTGCGACGAAAACAAGTTTCTTCATGCCGCCCCGGAATTATACTCAATATGCGCGAGACGCACGCGACGTCCACCGCGCTTTCCTATGGACGTCGGTACGCTCGCTGCCGCTCGCAGGAGTCGAGCGCTTATATCGCTTCGTTGGGTAACATTTTAAGTGATTCAAAACGAGCCATTGCACCCGCCCGTCCCAAGGACTATAATATCGGAAGAGGCCCCATCCCCTTTCGAGGAGAACTCCATGCGCGCCGAATCCAAGAAAATCGTCCTCTGCAGCGGAGTCAGGACCCCGATAGGCCATATCTCGAGAGCCCTGGCCGGCCTAAAACCGGAGGACCTCATGAGGATGGCCGTCGAGGCCCTGCTCCAGAAGGCGGGCCTGCCCAAGGAGGCCGTCGACGGCCTGATCGTGGGCTGGGTGGGCCAGAGCTTCTCGGCCCCGAACATGGCGCGGGTGACCCTCCTCAACTGCGGCCTGCCAGAAAAGGCCCAGGCCGTCACGGTCCAGAACAACTGCGTCTCCTCGATCGAGGCGATCTCAGCGGCTGCCCGCTTCATCCTGGCGGGGGAGGGAGAGCTCTACCTGGCGGGCGGCACTGAATGCATGTCGCGCCTTCCCTACACGATCGAGGGAACCCGGGCGGCCAAGGAGCTCCGAAGCCTGGCGACTGTCAGGGAGAAGTGGGGTTCCCTCCTGCAAAGCCCGCAGGTTGCCGTGATCGACGCGATGGAGGAGGGGCTCACCGATCCGGTCAAAAAGATCAACATGGCCGGGACGGCCGAGGTCTGCGCCCAGATCTACGGGATATCCCGTCAGGTCCAGGATCAGTATGCCCACGAGAGCTTCCGAAGGACAGTCGAGGCCTGGAACCAAGGCTTCTATGCCTCGCATGTGGTGACCGCCCAGCCCGACGGCACGGCCCTGCTCGAAAGAGACGAATACCCCTTCCTGCGCGAGGATCTGGTGGCCAAGCCCAAGATGTTCGCCAAGGCCCCGGCCCTCTTTGACAACTCGGCCTACTCCCTCAAGGACTTCTATCGAGACTTCGGCCGCCATGTGGGAAAAGACTACTCGGAGGGCCTCGAGGGGACCGTCACCCTTTTCAACTCCTGCGGGCGCTCGGATGGAGCGGCGGCCTTGATCGTCACGACCGACCGCCGCGCCCAGGAGCTGGGGCTTGAGATCCTCGCGGAACTCAAGTCCTGGGGCTTCTATGGCAACAACCCGGCGCACATGGGAGTCTCCCCGGCCCTGGCCGCCCCGGTCGCCCTCCGGAAGGCGGAAATCTCCTTCGAACAGCTCGACCATATCGAGCTCCACGAGCCCTTCGCCGCGACCGTCCTCTCCATCTTCAAGCTCGGCCGGGAGCGCTTCGGCCACGACTGGGATGGCAAGTTCCGTTCCGGGGCTTTGAATCCCCACGGGGGATCCATAGCCCTGGGCCACCCTTTGGGCGCGACCGGAGCGCGCCTGATGCTAAACCTCCTCTACGCCATGAAGGCGAACCCCAAGGCCCGCCGCGGGATGATCGCAGCCTGCGCCGGAGGCGGCATGGGAGGCGCGATGGTAGTCGAAAAAGTCTGAAGGCGAAGCCTTCGGATTTTATCAGCGAGAACACACAGGCCCCCCCTTCCCGAAGAAGGGGGTGTTGCCTCCCCTCGCCCCAGTCCGGTATTCGGCGACCAAGGCCATCAGGGGGTCGTTGGGGTGAAGGAAGAGGTAGCGCCTGGGCTTCCTGGTCCTGGGGTCTGAGACCGCCACGACCTGAAGGGAAAACTCGCACATGAGCTCAAGCTCCGTGCAGCGTGTCTTCTTCATGAGGTAGTCTTCCTCTTCCTCGCGGATCTCGGAGAATTCTGCTGCCCGCAGGGTCTGGAGGTCGCTGCCCTTGGACCCTGGAACGGGCGAGCACTCGGCCTCAGGGGTCCTCACGAAGCCCCTCTTCTTGCCTTCCGCGATCTGCTTGAGGTTGTAGAGCTCGAGACGCTTGGCCTTGTAGGGCAGGCGCATCTTGGGGGGAAGGGTCCCAGGATTTATCGCCAGGAAGGTCTCCACCGATTCGGGCGGAAGCCTGGGGACTGGGGTTTCAAGGAAAAGCCTCACCAGCGCGACCGTGGCCGTGCTGGCCTGGACGGAAGCCGGCGAAGCCCCGGCCGTCGCGGCGCAAAAAAGCCACAGCGCTAAGACCGGCATCTCATCCCCTGGGGTGATGCCTTCTGTGCGCGTTCTTCAAACCGGATCTCTCGAGGTGGGTGTAGATCTGGGTGGTGGCCAGGCTCGCGTGGCCCAGCATCTCCTGGATCGCGCGCAGGTCAGCGCCTCCCTCCAGCAGGTGGGTCGCGAAGGTGTGGCGCAGGAGATGGGGATGAAGCCTCCTCTTGAGGCCAGCCTGCCTCCCGAGAGCCCCAAGGTCTCTCCAGAGCTGCGCCCGGGAGAGCCTGCGCCCCCTGCGTCCCAGGAAAAGCTCCGGGGCGCAGCCCCCCGGGGATCTCCTGCGGCGCAGGGCAAGGTACTGCCGCAGGACCAGGACCGCGCGCCCATGGATGGGGATCATCCTCTCCTTGGAGCCCTTGCCAAAGACCCGGACCCAGCCGTCTTCAAGGTTGATCCCCTCCGGCCTAATGGCCAGGAGCTCCGAGGCCCTCATCCCGGTCGCATAGAGCAGCTCGAGGACCGCCTTCGCCCGCGCCTTCTCGAAGGAGCCCCCCGGCAGGGCCATCAGCCTCCGGACCTCCTCGCGCGAAAGAAAGCCCGGAAGGCGCGCGGGCAGCCGGGGGGAGCGGAAGGACTGGGCCGGGCTCTCCGCGATCCTCCCCTCGGCGGCCTGGAAGGAATAGAAGGACTTCAGGGCCTCGGTCTTCCTAAAAAGCGAGGAGGCCTCAAGCCCGTTCTGGGACTTGAGCTCCCAGAGGTAGTCGGCCAGGTCCTCGGCGCTCACGCTCAGGGGAGCGCGGCCCTGGGAGCTCAGATGCCGGAAAAACTGCTTGAGGTCTGAGGCGTAAGCCCGGCAGGTGTTGGAGGAAAGCCCCCGCTCAAGGGAGATGTGCCTGAGGTACTCCTCGAGCAGGGGGTCGGCCGTGGAAGGCAATTTTCCTGCCGCGCGGCTAACGGGCCGCGGCCTTGGCTGCGGCCCTGGCCGGCTTGGCCTCGGGAGCCTTCTCGGGCTCGGCCGAGGAGCCCACCAAGTACCTCGCGCGCAAGGCCTCTTCGATCCTGGAGGCCAGCTCGGGGTTCTGCCGCAAGTGCGCCTTCGCGTTCTCGCGGCCCTGGCCCAGGCGCTCGCCCTGGTAGAGGAACCAGGCCCCTGATTTCTCGACGAGCTGCGCCTCGACCCCAAGGTCCACCAGGCACCCCTCGCGCGAGACCCCATAGCCATGGATCATCTCGAACTCGGCGTTGCGGTAGGGCGGGGCCACCTTGTTCTTGACCACCTTGACCCGCGCCCTCGCCCCGACCACGGCGTCCCCTTCCTTGATATTCTCGATCCGGCGTATGTCGAGGCGGACGCTCGCGTAGAACTTAAGGGCCAGCCCCCCGGGCGTCGTCTCGGGGTTGCCGAACATGACCCCGATCTTGTGCCGGATCTGGTTGATGAAGACCAGGCAGGTCTTGGAGCGCGCGATCGCGGCGGTGAGCTTCCTCAAGGCCTGGCTCATCAGGCGGGCCTGCAGGCCCATGTGGCTCTCTCCCATCTCCCCCTCGATCTCGGCCTTGGGAACCAGGGCCGCCACCGAGTCTACGGCGATGACGTCCAGGGCGCTGGAGCGCACCAGCTTCTCGGTGATCTCCAGGGCCTCCTCCCCCGAGTCGGGCTGCGCGATCAGGAGATTCTCGATGTCGACCCCCA
>CAYLZQ010000021.1:0-5677 GCA_964388045.1 uncultured Elusimicrobia bacterium
CTCCTGGGTGATGCGCGCGATCGGGATGTCGTGTATGTCCAGGTCCTCCTTCTTGATCAGGAAGAGAAGAAGGTCGAGGGGACCCTCGAACATCTCCAGGTGGATTTCCAGCGAGGTCATGAAAGCCTCATCGCCCGGCGCACCTCGGCCATGGTCCGGCGCGCGACCTCCCTGGCCCTGCGGCTGCCCTCCTCCAGGATCCCCTCCACCAGGCCCGGCTGGGAGGAGTAGCGCTCGCGCGCGCTCCTGAACTCGGAGTAGGGGCCCGCAAGCTCCCCCAGGAGGTCCCTCTTGCAGGCCACGCAGCCGATCTCTCCGGCCCGGCACTCCCTCTCCCGCCTGGGCACGAAGTCCGGGCCCCCATAGAGCTGATGGAGGGCGAAGACCGAGCAGCCGGGCTCGTTCTCGGGGCAGGGGAGGGGGTGCCCCGGGTCGAGGGCCCGTATCTTGTTGGGGTCCGTGTAGAGGGACATGACCTTGGCCTTCAGGGAGTCCTCGGTCTCATAGAGATCCAGGGTGTTCCCGTAGGACTTGGACATCTTGCGGCCGTCCGCGCCCGGGACCCTGGGGGCCTGGGTCAAGAGGGGCTGGGGCTCGGGAAAAACCGGGCCGTAGATCGCGTTGAACCTGCGCGCGATCTCGCGGGAGAGCTCCAGGTGCGGGAGCTGGTCCTGGCCCACCGGGACGCGGCTGGCCCGGTAGATCAGGATGTCCGCGGCCTGGAGGACCGGGTAGCCCAGGAAGCCGTAGGTCCGCAGCTCCCAGAGAGCCTCCCGCGCCTTGGGGGTCCGCTCCTTCGCTCCCTGGCCTTTCCCGTCCTGCGTCTCGCGCAGGGCTGAATGCTTGGTCTTGGCCAGCTCCTGGAGCTGCTCCTTCCAGGTCGGGTTGTTCTCGAGCCAGGAGAGGGGGGTCGCCATGCCCAGCAGGAGGGCCAGCTCCGCGTGCTCCGGGACCAGGGACTGCCGGAAGATCACGCACCTGGCGGGATCCAGGCCGGCCGCGAGCCAGTCCAGGACCATCTCCCGCATGTTCTCCCGGAGGGAGCCGGTCTCGCCGTAGCCCGTAGTCAGCATATGCCAGTCGGCCACCGCGTAGTAGCAGTCGTATTCCTCGGTCAGGGCGATCCAGTTCCTGAGGGCTCCCCAGAGGTTGCCCAGGTGGAGGCGCCCGGTGGGGCGCATCCCGGAGAGGACGACCCCGCGCTCCTTCACCGGAGAAGCCCCAGCCTGGTCAGGAGATCCAGGGCCAAGAGGGAGGGGGCCGTGACCAGGGGCCTGAGGAGGCCTATCCCGATCAGGAGCAGGATGATCATGAAGCCGTAAGGCCTGTGGCTCTCATAGCCCAGCCTCTGCCTCGGGGGGAGGAGGCTGCTCAGGATCCTGCTCCCGTCCAGGGGGTGGACCGGGAGGAGGTTGAAGAAGGCCAGGAAGAGGTTGACGCTCACGGTGAAGAGCAGGGTCCCGAGGAGGGCTCCCTGGTACCGGGGAAACCAGGAGGGCAAGCCGGAGACCAGCCTAAAGAGGAGGGCGGCCCCCAGGCTCAGGCCCAGGTTCGAGGCCGGGCCTGCCAGGGCCACGCGCAGGAGGGACCAGCGCCTGTCCGCCAGATGGGAGGGGTTGACGGGCACCGGCTTGGCCCAACCCAGAAGGGGCAGGTGCGCCAGGAGGCAAACGAGGGGAAGAAAAACGGTGCCCAGGGGGTCTATATGGACCGCGGGGTTGAAGGTGAGCCTCCCGGCCCTCAGGGCCGAGTCGTCCCCGTTGCGAAGGGCGACCAGCCCATGGGAGACCTCATGGACCATGATGGAAAAAAAGAGGATCGGGAGTTGGACGATCCATTCCATGCTCACGCGCCTATCTTAGCCTTTTCCGACGGGAGAGGCAAGTTGGGCGCGCAGCCACGCGAGGGCCCGGGGGCGGGAGCCGAATCTTCCCTCCCACTGGGCCCTGGCCGCTGACTCCAGGATCCGGCGGTAGTCCTTTCCAGGAGGAATCCCCAAGGCCTCGATGTCCCTGCCGCCGATCATCAGTGGACACGTGGCCTGGCGCGGAAGCCTCGGGAAGGCCAGGGACAAAAGCCTTGCGGCCAGTGGGAAAGGGGTCGCGCGGGGGGAGGCGCGCGCCCCGGCCAGGCGCAGGGCCTCCAGGATCTGTGAGGAGAGCCCGCGCTCCAGGGGCAGGGAGCGCAGGAAGGCCGAACCCTCCTCTCCCAGGGAGAGGGCCAGCAGGCCCAGGCGCTCCTCCGGGGTCTTGGCCCAGGCCCGGGGAAGGCCCAGGCGCGGATGCAGGAGCTGAAGGTAGCCCCAGCGCCTCAGGAGCCGCAGGGGACGGGAGGGCTCCCTCTCCTCAAGCACGCGCAGGAGCTCCTGGGCCAGGCGGTGGCGGGAGAGGAGGGCGGCATGGCCCTCCCTCAGGGCCGCGCGCGCCATCGCGAGGGTGCCCGGGGCGGGCCTTAAGCGCAAGCGGCACAGGTAGCGCGCGGCGCGGAAGACCCGGGTCGGGTCGTCGCGGAAGCTGGCCGGGTGGAGGACGCGCAAGAGCCGGGCGCGCAGGTCCCTGAGTCCCCCGCAGGGATCGATGAGCTCCCCGGCCCCGCTCGGGGAGAGCCTCAAGGCCGCCGCGTTGATGGTGAAATCCCGGCGGAAGAGATCCTCCCGGATCGAGGCCGGGCTGACCCGGGGCAGGGCCGCGGGCCTCTCGTAAACCTCCCGGCGGGTCCTGGCGAAATCGAAGCGGAAGCGGCGGCCGCGGATCATCGAAGTGCCGAACTGGTCGAAAGCCTGGGCCCTGGCCCCCTCCAGCCGCGCGCAGAGCCCGGCAATCGGCGAGGGATCGCCCTCCGAGGCCAGGTCCAGGTCGTCCGCCTCCAGGCCCTTAAGCCAGTCGCGGACGGCGCCGCCCACGACGTAGAGGGCAAGCCCCAGCCGGCTTGCCTCAGCGGCCAGGGGGCGCAAGGCCTTCCAGGCCGAGGGAGGAATCCTGACCTTAGAGGTCATCCGGAAACCCTGCTTCTGCTGCAATTGCGGCTTTTGGCCTGCGCCTTTGCGCTGCTCGGCTTACATACCTCAGTCGGTATGCTCGCCTCGCATCGCTTCGGCTCGGCTACAAAATCCGCAATTTCGCTACGAAGGATGGTTTCCGGATGACCTCTAGTCAAGACCTGACCTGGGAGCCTGGAGGCAAGCGGCCCGGGGAAGAGGCCTTCAGGGCCCGGAGGTACTCCCGGTAGGCGGGCAGGTGCTCGTTGGCCGCCATCAGCCTCTCCAGGCCCTGGATCACGCTCTCGGGATCGGGGCGGCCCTTGCCGGCCTGGTAGGGCAGGACGCTGGGGACGCCGTTGTCGCGGGCGAAACGGGGGCTGACCCGATAGAGGGAAAGCCCCAGGCCCAGGGCTATGCACTCCATGACCTCCCTCTCCTCCCCGCGGTAGTCCTCCCCCTCCAAGAGCAGGGCCAGGCCCTCGGGGCCGAAGAAGATCTCCGGTTCCAGGTCCAGGGAGAGCTCGGATCCAAGGGCCTGCCTCAGCTGCAGGAAGTCCTCGTGCATCTTCCCGCGCCAGTATTTCTCGCGGGCCCGGTAGCTCTCCGGGAAAACGAAGGCCAGGATCTCGAAGCGGGGCTCGTAGTAGACGAAGGGAGCGGGGGGAAAGAAGGCGCTGTCGCACTTCGGGCAGAGGATCATGTTGCATTCCCTCGCGAGCACGGCCATCCGCAGGTCGGGGCTCTCCTCCCCGCGGATGAAGCTCCAGACCTCGGTGCTGAAGGGCTCGCAGCCGTTGGGACAGCGGGCCTCGATCGTCCCCTTGAAGGACATGGCGAAGGGTATTATACAACTGATGCCGGCGGGGAGGGCAAAACCCTATCTCGAAATCCTCTTGAAGTACTCCTTGACGATGCGGTCGAAGGCCTCGGGGCGCCTCTCCCTCAGGGACCTTTCCAGCTCCTCCCGGAGCTCCCTGGGCGGCCGATAGTCCTTGGCCGAGGGGAGAGGGACGGCGCCCAGCCTGGAGCCGACGGGCCCCACCACCCTGACCGCGGCCGGGGCAAAGGGCTGTGAGAGTCCTGCCTCCACCCCCTTCTGCCTTGCGGCGGAGTCCGAGATTCCCCGGCCGCACTGCTCCAAAAGCGAGAGGGCCTTCTCCTCGTGGCCCAGGGCCCGCTGGGAATCCCCCCCCTCCAGGGCTCCCTCAGCGGAGGCCTGCTCCCCCTGGGCCCCCGCAAGCCTCTCGAGGATGCCCTCGGGAAGGAGGGCGGCGACCCCCTCCAGCTCGCGGCCGAGCTCAGCGGTCTTGGCCCTGCACGCGGCCTGGGCCTTGGCGGCGGCGGCCGATTCCGGGCCTGGGAGGATGGGCGGGCTGGGACCCTTCCGGAGAAGCCGCAGGATATCCTCCTGGGCCGCGGCAAACCACTCGGCGGCCGGCTCCTGGGGATGGCGCGCCGACTCCGCCCTGAGCCTGGCCACGACCCCTCCGAGCTGAGCCTCGGCGTTCACGACCCTGCGCGCCGCGAACTCCCCTTGCGCGGCCTTCATGCCGGAGAGGGCCTCGGCCGGCAGGGGGAGAGCGCCGGCGGCGGCTGAGGAAAGCAGGAGGGCCTCGCGCGCCTCAAGCCGGGCCAAGAGCTCCCTCTGGGCCTCGAGCAGCAGGGAGAGCCTCCCCTCCTCCAGGCGCTGGGTCTCTTCGAGGACGCGGCTCTGCTCCTCCAGGACCTCGGACCAGAGGCCGCGAGCCTTCTCCAGGCGCGAGGCCGCTTCACCCAGGGCCGCGGCCCCCGCGCCGGAGGCGGCCTCGCCGATCGCCCTCTGGACTCGGGCCAGGAGTTCCGAGAGCTCCCGGGCCAGGCGGGCCGCCCTCTCGTAATCCCCGGCGGCCAGGGCCGCTCGCAGCTCCTCCGCGGCCTGACTGGCGGAGCCCAGGGGGAGGAGGGTGGCATGGCTCATCCTTCCCTCCAGGCTCTCAACCGAAACCTGGGGAAGGGCCTCGAGCGCCCGCCTGAGGGCCTCCATCTGCCTGGAAAGCCTGGAAAGGGCCGACTCCAGTCTTGCGAGAGACTCGGGGGAGGCAGGGCCCGGGGCCTTGAGGAGGGGCTCGAGCGCGGCCTCGATCTCCTGGCCGGTCTGGGCGAGCCGGGAGGCTTCCGTATAGAAATCCTGAAGGTCCTGGACCTTGCGGCCCTCGTTGAGCAGGCGCTGGGCGCTCCTGACCAGGTCCGCAAGCTCGGCGTGAAGCCTTGAGGCCCTCGGAGCCCGGGCTTGGGAGGCCTGGAGGGCCTCGGGCAGCTTCCGGCGCTGGGCCAGGGCCAGACCGGCTGAGAGGCTCCGGGCCTGCTCGGCCAGGCCCGGGTTGGAGTAAGGATCCCTGTCCATGGCGCGGGCCAGCTCCGCGAGGCTCTCAGCGGCGGCCCTCCAGGCCGCGGGCAGGCCACCCAGGTCCTCTTCCTGGGCCAGGGCCGCGCGCCCCTGCCTCTCGGCCAGGTTCCGGAGGGCTGCTTGAGCCTCTTTCCACAGCCTCTGGACGCGCTCGTGCTCGGACTTGAGATCCAGAAGCTCCAGGGAGCCCTTCTGGGAGAGGCCGCTCTGGGGCGGAACGGCGTTGTCCGTGGCCTTGATCCAGAACGAGATCCTGCCCAGGGCAAGCCCCGAGAGGTCCCAGGAGAAATCCGAGAGGGCTTCCCTGGGAG
>CAYLZQ010000021.1:5687-11749 GCA_964388045.1 uncultured Elusimicrobia bacterium
CAGGAGCTCCCTGCGGGGCCGGCCCTCGCTCCCCCAGACCAGGGAAACCCGGGCCAAGCCCCCGTCGTCCGTGGCCGAGTAGGCGAGCGCAATCGCGTCCGCGGGGCTGGCCTGGATGGGCATCGCGGGGGAGAGGAGCTCGGCCCTGGGGGGCTCGTCGGGAACGGCCCTGATCAGGTAGGAGGGGGGCTCCGGGTCCCTGCGGCCGTCCAGGGATTCCAAGTCGAAGCTCAAGGCCGCGTCCTCCTGAACCAAGAAAACCGCCTCATACTCCCCGCCCGGCGCCGGCCTCATCGGCAGAGGGGCCGCAAGAGTGGAGAGGCGCAGGCTCGCCCGGGCCAGGGGCTGATCGGGGCGCCCCAGGAGGGTGATCCAAGTCCCGCGCCGGACCGCCAGGGGCCGGGCGGGGCTCAAGGGCACCTCTTGGCCCTGGATCCGGACCATGACCCTCTCCAGGCGCGGGAACGGCACGGGGCTCAAGCGGTAGGCGCGGCTCTTCAAGTCGCGCCAGGTCAGGCGGTACTCGAGAGGGGATGTCAGCTCATCGGCGGCGAAGCTCGCCGACTCCCCCGTGAGCCTGTCCCAGGGGCTGGCCCTCCAGCCCCTGGGCCCCTTGAGCCAAAGCCTGAGCTCGTGGCGGCTCTGAGCGAGCAGGGAGGAGGCGGGCCACTGGGCCAGGATGAGCGTCCCGCGGCCCCAGTCCACACGCGCATTCCCCGGGGAGACCGTGAGAAAGCTCTCCAGGGCGACCTCCGCCCAGGGAGCCAGGACCCTCTGCCAGCAGGGCCTGCCCCAGAGCCAGGGGAGGGCCAGGAGCCCCAGCAGGGCCAGGGCCCCGCGCCGCGCAGGGCGCGAAGGCCGCCAGGGAAAGACGCGGCGGTTCGGGAGGCTCTCCAGCAGCCTCTCGGTCCTCTCCAGGTGGGCGGCCCTAAGCTGGCTCGAGGTATGGGGGTCGGGAGGAGCCCGCAGGAGCTCCCAGGCCGGCTTGAGGTGATTCCTAAGCTCCGGGAACTCTCGCCCCGCGGAGTCAAGAACCCCCCCCCACTCAAAGCCCAGCCATGGGGCCAAAAGCCGCCAGGAGGCGGCCGAAAGGACTCCAAGGCCCAGGAGGAGGAGCCCCCAGCGGACTCCCACGGGCAGGGAGAGGGCCTCGTCGAGCCAGAGGGCCAGGGCGAGCCCGGCCGCGGACCAGGAGAGCAGACACGCGGCAGCCTCAAGGGCTGAGCGCCGCCAGAACTCCCTTCTCCAGGCTCGGACCCTCCTGAGCAGCTCAGGAGCGGGGGAGGGATCAGGGGACGCAGCCGTCATGCCTATATTTTAACAGCAGGGGCCCGGCCGCGCCAGGGTCAGCTTGGGACTGCCGAGGAAGAAGGGGTCAAGATCGCCTGCCGGGGCAGCCTCAGGCGGTGCTCCACGACCGAGAGCTCCTTGAGCTGCTCGCGCTTGAGGTCCACGAGCCTGGTGCTGATCTTGGACTGCTTGCTCTTCTCGATCTCCAGGAGGACGTCCTCGGTCCGTTCCACGGGAGCCAGGGCCCTTCCCTCGGAGAGCATCCTCAGCCTCTGGCCGAGCTCGGCGAAGGCGTCCCATTCGCTGAAGAGCTTTTCGAGCAGGATCTTGAGGACCATGCCCACGCCCACAAGCCCGAAAGCCAGGCTCGCCAGGAACTTGACGTAGAGCTCCATAGTCTTTGCCTCCATGCTATTTTAGCCCCTGCCGCCGCCGCTCGTCAGGGCCCTTGGGCTCCCCGTTCGGCGACAAAGGTCCCAGTCGAAAATGGGACTTTGGGTCACTACTCAGATCCCCCCTCCCTCCTGCTTGCCCCTCCCCCGCAGGGGGAGGGGCAAGCGCCTGCGGCGCTTGTCCCCCTCAACGGCTGCTCACCTCCCCTCAGGGGAGGTGAGTGGATACGACTTTGGGCTACAGGGCCGGGAAGACAGCCGGCGGCTCATGGGGACGGCGGGGCCACTCCCTCCTGAGCAACTCCGGAAGCCTGCGGTAAAGGGCCATTCCCACGATCGCGCAGATCCCGGCCTGGGCCAGGACCGTCCCCGAGACCCCGAGCCTGGAGGCGAGGCTGCCTACCAGAAAGCTCCCGACCGGCGCCAGGCCTATGAAAGTCATGGAGTAGAAGCTCATCACCCGGCCCCGGAAGGCGTCGCTGGAGAGCTCCTGGAGCAGGGCGTTCACCCCGGCCAGGATGTTGATCGCGGACCAGCCGGCCAGCCCCATCAGGCCGCAGGAGAGCCGGAAGGAGGCGCTCAAGGCCAGGCCGGCCAGGGAGAGCCCGAAGAGGACCAGGCCCCTCATGATGACCGGCCCCAGGTCCTTGGGGCTGGCCCTGCCGGCCAGGCGCAGGGCCCCCAGGGTCGAGCCCAGGCCGGAGAACGCGGAGAGGATGCCAAGGCCCTTGGCCCCCGAGTGCAGGACCTCCTCCGCGAAGACGGGAAGCAGGACGTAGATGGGGAGCCCGGCCAGGCTGAAGACCGCCAGCAGCAAGAGCACAAGGCGGATCGGGGCGCGGCCCAGGGCATAGGCCACCCCGTTGCCGATCTCCTCCCAGAGGGGGCGGCTGGAAGCCGGAGGGGCCGGCCGCATCCCGCGGATCAGGCAGAGGGCCCAGAGCACCGAGAAGAAGCTCGCGGCGTTGGCGGCGAAGCAGGCCCACTCCCCGGCCCATACGATCAGGAGACCGGCCAGGGCGGGGCCCAGGATCCTGGAGGCATTGACGATCGTGGAGTTCAAGGCGATCGCGTTGTGGCGGTCCTTGACCTCCACGAGCTCCCCGATCAGGACCTGGCGGGCGGGCATGTCGAAGGCGTTGATCGCCCCGAAAAGGAAGGCCAGGAGCAAGACCTGCCAGACCTGGATCCAGCCTCCCCAGGCCAGAAGCGCCAGGGCCAGGGCCTGGAGCAGGGCCAGGGCCTGGGTCCAGCGCACGATCGCCAGGCGGTCACTCCGGTCCGCCAGGGAGCCCGCGTAGAAGCCGAGGAGGAAGACCGGGAACTGCCCCAGGAAAGCGACCAGGCCCAGCATCATGGGGTCCCGGGTCATGCGGTAGACCAGCCAGGACTGGGCGGTCTGCTGCATCCAGGAGCCGCAGAGGGAGGCGAACTGCCCGAAAAAGAAGAGCCGGAAGTTCCTGTACCTCAGCGAACGGAACATGCCTCCGAGGGTAGCAAATCGCCTAGCAGGCCGTCTGGAGGCAGAGCCCTCCCCGGGTTTCATATAATATCTCCATGCCCCCCTTCCGGCTTAGATCCCTTTTCAAGCCCGCCGGGGACCAGCCCCAGGCCATCGCGACCCTCGTCAGGAGGATCAAGGAGGGGGCCCCGGCGCAGGTTCTCCTGGGAGTCACCGGCTCCGGCAAAACCTTCGCGGCGGGGAAGGTCATCGAGGCCCTCCAGCGCCCGACCCTGGTCGTCTCCCCGAACAAAGTCCTGGCGGCCCAGCTCTACGCCGAGTTCAAGTCCTTCTTTCCTGAGAACGCCGTCGAGTTCTTCATCTCCTACTACGACTACTACCAGCCCGAGGCCTACGTCCCCGCGACCGACACCTATATCGAGAAGGACTCCTCGATCAACGACCGGATCGACCGCCTGCGCCTGAAGGCCACCAGCTCGCTGCTCTCGCGCCGGG
This sequence comes from uncultured Elusimicrobia bacterium, assembly GCA_964388045.1. Classification (GTDB taxonomy): domain Bacteria; phylum Elusimicrobiota; class Elusimicrobia; order UBA1565; family UBA9628; genus CAYLZQ01. Next base: position 9,327 of record CAYLZQ010000021.1, read on the forward strand.
ACGTGATCGTGGTGGCCTCGGTCTCCTGCATCTACAACATAGGCTCTCCGGAGGGCTACCGGGAGGAGTCCATCCCCCTGGAGGTCGGCTACCGGACCACGCGCTCGCGGCTCCTTGAGCGGCTGGTCAACATCTACTACGAACGAAACGAAACGGAATTCACGCGGGGAAAATTCCGCGTCAAGGGCTCCATCGTTGATGTCTTTCCCGCGTATATGGAAACCGCGGTCCGGGTGGAGCTGGACGAGGAGGGGGTGCGCGCCCTCGCCGAGTTCGACCCCCTCACCGGAGCCAGGCTCAGGCCCCTGGAGCGCGAGTGGATCTACCCCGCGAAGCACTTCGTCACCCCGGGGAAGGAGAGGGAGCGAGCGCTCAGGAGCATCGCGGAGGAGCTCAAGGAGCGCGCGGTCGCCTTTAAGGCCGGGGGCAAGCTCCTGGAGGCCCAGCGCCTGGAGCAGAGGACCAACTACGACCTGGAGATGCTCCGGGAGGTCGGCTTCTGCCACGGGATCGAGAACTACTCCCGGCATCTCTCCGGCCGAAAGGCGGGAGAGAGGCCGTATTGCCTCATGGACTTCTTTCCCAAGGATTACCTTCTCCTGATCGACGAGTCCCACGTCACTGTCCCCCAGATCCGGGGGATGCACGAGGGGGACCGCTCCCGCAAGCAGACCCTCGTGGACTTCGGCTTCCGCCTCCCCTCGGCCCTGGACAACCGGCCCCTCACCTTCCGGGAGTTCGAGACCCTGGCCGGGCAAATCCTTTTCATATCAGCGACTCCCGGTCCCTACGAGCTCCGGAAGGCCTCCGGGGAGATCGTGGAGCAGGTGATCCGCCCGACCGGCCTGGTGGACCCGGAGGTGGTCGTGCGCCCCACGGAGGGACAGCTCTCGGACTTGATGGAGCGCGTCCGGGAACGCTCGGGCCGCGGGGAGAGGGTCCTGGTCAATACCCTGACCAAGCGCACGGCCGAGGACCTGGCGGGCTTCCTCGCCGGCAAGGGCCTGCGCGTGCGGTATCTCCACTCGGACATAGAGCCCCTGGAGCGCATCGAGATACTCAAGGACCTGCGCGAGGGGCGCTTCGACGTCCTGGTCGGGATCAACCTCCTTCGGGAGGGCCTCGACCTCCCCGAGGTCTCCCTGGTCGCCATCCTGGGCGCCGACCATGAGGGTTTCCTGAGATCCGAGACCACCCTCATCCAGATCGCGGGCCGCGCCGCCAGGAACCTGGCGGGCCAGGTGGTCCTCTACGCGGATGAGCGCACGGGCTCCATCGCGCGGGCGCTGGCCGAGATGAACCGCAGGCGCTCAAAGCAGCTCGAGCACAACCGCAGGCACGGGATCAAGCCCAAAACCATCGTCAAGGCCGTCCAGGACCTTGCGGAGTTCCAGTCCACGGCGAAGAGGGAGGGCCTGATGATGCTGCGCGAGACGGCCAGGCCGCTCTCGGCCAAAGACGTCCCGATCCTGGCCGAGGAGCTGGAGGCCCGCATGAGGGAGGCGGCCGACAACCTTGACTTCGAGACCGCCGCCATCCTCAGGGACCAGCTCTTCGAGCTCCGCGAGATGGCGGCGACCAAGCAGGCCGCCAAAACCACGTGAAGGCGACTGCGAGGGCTCTCATCGGGCTGGCCCTGCGCGAGGACCTGGGCCGGCGCGGGGACCTGACCACCCGGCTCTTTCTCCCCCCCGAGGCGAGGCTCTCGGGCCGGGTGGTGGCCAAGGAGGAAGGAGTCGTCTGCGGGACCCGGATCGCCCGGGAGGTCTTCCGGGCCTGCGACAGGGGCTGCAGGGTCAGGATTCTGGCTGCGGACGGGCGCCGGGTGAGAAAAGGCCAGGCGGTGATGAAAGTCTCGGGAGGCCGTGAAATCCTCACCGCCGAGCGGACGGCCCTTAATTTCCTGCAGCACCTTTCCGGAATCGCGACCCTGACCGCGGCTTACGTCCGCAGGGTGCGGGGGCTGCGCCCGCGCATCTACGACACGAGAAAGACCCTTCCCGGCTGGAGGGAACTCGAGAAGTACGCGGTGCGCTGCGGGGGAGGCCGCAACCACCGCATGGGCCTCTACGACGCGGTCCTGCTCAAGGACAACCACTGGGACTGGGCAGGGGAAGTCCGCGCCAAGGTCGGATCCCTGAGACGAAGACACCCCGTCACGGTCGAGATCGAGGCGGCTGGCCTCGCCCAGGTCCGGCGGGCCCTGGAGGCAGGCCCGGACATCATTCTCTTGGACAACATGACGCGCGAGGAACTGCGGCGGGCGATCGGTCTCATACGCCGCGAGGCGCCCAAGATCAAAATCGAGATCTCAGGCGGCGTCACCTTGGAGAACGTCCGAGCCCTGGCCACACTGGGCCCTGACCGCATCTCCGTGGGTCGCCTCACCCACAGCGCCCCGGCCGCCAACCTCAGCCTGGAGA
>CAYLZQ010000022.1:0-11674 GCA_964388045.1 uncultured Elusimicrobia bacterium
CTTTCCGTCATCGTCGTGAATTACAACGCCGCAGCCTTTCTGGATCGCTGCCTGCACCTCCCGAGCCTTTCCCAGGCCGGCTCCGACTGTCCCCGCCTCATCGCCCACCACGACCAAGGCCGAGAAGGAAAAGCGCTTGCCGCCTTTGACGACCTTGGCCACGCGGTTGATGGCGACCACCGTTTCCTTAAGCCCGCCCTCCTCCCGCCCACGGAACGTACGAGGCCACGCGGCCCCTGTGGCCCTAGGGGCCGGGGAGCCCCCCTGGGGGGCCTGGGGCTTGGGCGCCGTCTGGGACGCCGCGTTGTCTGCCAGAGTTTCCGCCATCCTTTCTCTCCCCTCGCTAAAATTCGAGCCCGCCGCCGCGCGCAGCCTCGGCCAGGGCCTTGACCCGGCCGTGGTAAATGGAGGCCCCGCGGTCGAAGGCCACCTTCTTGACTCCCGCGCTCAAGGCCTTCTGGGCGATGAGCTCCCCCACCTTCCTAGCAGCCTCCAGGTTCTTGCTGGGGCTGCCGCGCAACTCGGGGGAAAGGGAGGAGGCTGCCGCCAGGGTCCGCCCCGCCGCGTCATCGATGACCTGAGCGTAAAGGTGCTTGAGGCTGAGATGGACCGACAGGCGCGGCCGATCGCCGGATCGGCCGCGAAGCCGTTGCCGTGTCCTTCCCTTGCGATACTCGTATCTGGTCTGCTTGTCCTTCATTTCAAGGAGTCCCTTAATGCTCCCGCCTGCCGGCGAGGGCTTTGCGTTCGTCGGCTACTTCTTCCCCCCTGCCGCGGCCCCGGCTCCCGCGGCCGTCTTGCCCGCCTTCTTGCGGACATGCTCGCCCTGGTAGCGTATGCCGGTGCCCTTGTAGGGCTCCGGCCTACGAAGGGCGCGGAGCTTGGCCGCTGCCTCCCCGACCAGCTCCCTGCTCGGCCCCGTAAACGTGATCTGGGTCTTCTTGGCGTCGACAGAAACCGCCACCCCTTGGGGCGCCTCGAAGGCGACCGGGTGGGTCTTGCCCAAAGAGAGGGTCAGCTTCTGGCCCGAGGCCTCGGCGCGGAAGCCCAGGCCGACGATATCGAGGACCTTTGTAAATCCGGTTGCGACCCCTTGGACGAGGTTGTTGATCCTAGCCCGACTCGTCCCGTAAAGCGCGGAGACCTCCCGGCCGGCCTTGTGGCCAGCCGAAAGGATGATCCGCCCCTCCTTGACCTCAGCCCTCACCAAGGGGTGGAGGGCCTCCCGGAGCTCCCCCTTGGGCCCTTTGGCCGAGATCGTCCCGTCGCCAACCTTGACCTCGACCCCCTTGGGGATCTCGACCGGCATCCTTCCGATTCGGCTCATGGGATTACCAAACCTGACAGAGGACCTCCCCCCCCACCTTCTTGGCCCTAGCCTGTCTGTCGGTAAGGACCCCGCTCGACGTCGAGAGGATCGCGATCGGGAACCCCCCCCGCGCGCGGGGAATGTCCTGATAGGAACGGTAGAGGCGCAAGCCCGGCTTTGAGAGGCGCTGTATCCCGCGGATGACCGGCTCCTTGGTCGGGGAGTATTTCAAGAAGACCCGGACCGTGCCCTGCTTGCCGCCGTTGTAGAGGGACTTGAAATTCGCGATGAATCCCTCCTCCTTGAGGATGCGCACGATCTCAAGCTTCAGCTTCGAATAGGGCACGTCCACGCGGTCCTTGAGGCGCGTGTTCGCGTTGCGGATTCTGGTCAAAAGGTCTGCGATTGGATCCATAGACAACCTACCAGGACGACTTCCGGAGCCCCGGGATTTGGCCCAGGTGGGCCATCTTCCTCAAGCAGATCCGGCAGAGCCCGAAATCGCGGTAATAGCCGCGCGGTCTTCCGCAGATCTGGCAGCGGTTCCGGTAGCGCGTCGCAAATTTTTGCGCCATCCTCATCTTGGCCGCCCAAGCCACCGTGGCCATGGCTACCGCCTCCCCGGGGCCGAAGCCCCGCCCTCTTCCCTGGGTCCCCCCGCCCTGGCCGCGGCCTGCCTGAAGGGAAGCCCAAGGGCCCTAAGGAGCTCCAGGGCCAAATCGTCCCCGCCCGCGGTCGTCACCATCGATATGTTCATCCCGCGCTGCTTGGAGACCTTCTCGACGTTGACCTCGGAGAAAATCATCTGCTCGCGCAGGCCCAGGTTGTAGTTGCCCTGCCCATCGAAGCCCCTGGGCTCCAACCCCCGGAAGTCGCGGATGCGCGGTATAGCCGTAGAAACCAGGCGGTCTAGGAACTCGTACATCCGGTCCCCGCGCAGGGTGACGCGCAGGCCGATCGGCATCCCCTGGCGCAGCTTGAAGTTCGAGATGGACTTCTTGGCCCTGCGGAGCTGGGGCCATTGGCCGGTGATCATGGCCAGCTCCTCGCGGGCGGCGTCCAGCATCTGGATGTTCTCCCGGGCCTCCGAGACCCCGATGTTGAGCACGATCTTCTCAAGCCTCGGCACCTGGAGGGGATTCTTGAATCCCCGCCCGGCCATGATCGCTGGGGTTACGCTTTCCCGATAGTATTTCTTGAGGCGCGGGATCGGATGCTTGATCTCGCGCCCATCCGAGACGGCCATGGCGGGTCCGGCGGGCTTGGTCCGGGCCTCCTTCTTGGCGGCTCCCTTGGCCCCTGCCTGGGCCTTTTGGCTGTCTTTCTCTGCCATATTTAAAGAATCGCCTCGCCGCACTCGCGGCAGGCTCTCACCACCTCCCCGGTAGCCAGCCTGTCGAGCTTGGGACGGACCGCCTTCTCGCACTTCGGACAGACGAGCATGACCCTGGAGATATGGAGGGGAGCCTCCATCTTCTGGATCCCCCCGGGCTCGTTCTGCCTGGCCTTCCTGTGCTTTGTCACCATGTTGACCTTGCTCACCAAAACGCGCATCTCGGAGGGAAAAACCTTGAGGACCTCCCCGGTCTTGCCCTTGTCCTTCCCCGAGAGAACCGCGACCTTGTCCTTCTTGCGGATCTTAAGTTTGATCATCCTCAAACGACCTCCGGGGCCAGGGAAATTATCTTCAGGTACTCCTTTTCGCGCAGCTCTCTGGCGACGGGGCCGAAGACCCGGGTCCCCTTCGGCTCGCCGTTCTCATCGATCAGGCAGGCCGCGTTGTCGTCGAAACTGATCAGGGAGCCGTCCGGACGACGCTTGTTGCGGACCGCCCTGACGACCACGGCCTTGACCACATCCCCTTTCTTGATGGGACCGTTGGGCATGGCGTCCCTGACGCTGCAGACGATCACGTCGCCCAGGGAGGCGTAACGGCGGTAGCTGCCTCCCATCACGTGGAAGCACTGGAGCTTCCTGGCGCCCGAGTTGTCCGCCACGTTGAGGATGGACCGAAGCTGGATCATGCCCTCGCCTCTTCGGGGGCGGACGCGCGGGGAGAGGCCTTCACAATCCGGGCCAACCGCCACCTCTTGGTCTTTGAGAGAGGCCTCGTGCTCGCGATCTCGACGAGATCCCCCTCGTGCGAGGCATTCCCCGGGTCGTGGACGTAGAAACGGCTCTCCCTCCTGACGACCTTCTCGTAAAAAGGATGCCGGACCAGCCGCTCGACCTTGACCACCCGCGTCTTGTCCATCCTGTCGGACACGACGATCCCTTCGAGGGTCTTGCGCCTCTTGCGCGCCGGGGCTTCTTGGGCTTGGGTCATGCCCCCTCCTTGGCGGCCGGCGCCTTCGCCGGGGCCTCCCTCTGCCCGATCCAGGTCTTGAGCCTGGCTATATGCCTCCGGAAGTCCCTGACCTCCAGGGGGTTGGGCAGGGGTGTCACTGCATGCTTAAGGCGTAACCGCCAATGCTTTTCCTGGGCCTGGTGCAGCTCGGCCTTGAGTTCCGCGACCGAGAGGCTCCTCTTGGCCTCCTTCTCCCTGGCCTTCATAGGTGCTCCCGCGCGATAAATTTGGTCCGGATAGGGAGTTTGTAGGCCGCGGAGAGGAGGGCTGCCGCGGCTTCCTCCCTGGGCACCCCCTCGATCTCGAAGAGGACCCGCCCGGGCTTGACAACCGCGACCCAGTGGTCCGGGGCACCCTTGCCTTTCCCCATGCGGGTCTCGGCCGGGTGCTTCGTGATCGCCTTGTCCGGAAAGACCCTGGTCCAGAGCTTGCCCCCCTTCTTGAGGTGCCGACCTATCGCGACGCGCGAGGCCTCGATTTGGCGGGCCGTCATCCACTTGGGCTCAAGGGCCTTAAGGCCATATTCGCCGAAAACTATCGCCGTCCCGCGTTTAGCCCTCCCTTTGATCCGGGGGTGGCTGTGAGGCTTGCGGTACTTGACCCGCTTAGGCATCAGCATCGAGCACCCCCTCCCCGGCGCCCTGGGCGGCCTCCTCGGGGGCCGCCTCCTTAACAGGGGCTGGCGAAGGCTGGGCCTTTCCCGCCGGCTCAGCGCCGGCGGCCTCAGGCGCCGCGGGGGCGGGGGCCGCCTCCGGCGCCGGAGCCCCGGCCGTCACGACCGGAGCCTCCGCGCGCTTGGCCAATTGCAAAAGCTCCTTCGGGCTCTTCACAAAAAGCTGCTTCTTGAAAATCCAAACCTTCACCCCGATGAGGCCCGCCACTGTCATCGCCTCCGCGGTCCCGTAGTCCACGTCGGCGCAATAGGTGTGGAGGGGGACCCGCCCCTCGCGGGCCCATTCCCTCCGCGCGATCTCAGCTCCGTTGAGGCGGCCCCCGACCATGATCTTGATGCCGAGAGCCCCGGCCTGCATGGTCCGCTCCATCGCCCGGCGCATCGCCCGCCTGTAGGCGATCCTCTTCTCAAGCTGCATCGCGATAGCCTCAGCCACCAGCCGGGGGTCCAACTCGGGCTCCTTGATCTCCATCACGTTGACGAAGGTCCTGCGCTGGGTCATGCCCTCAATCTGGTTACGCAGGGCCTCGATGTCGGCCCCCTTCTTGCCGATCACGACCCCCGGGCGGGCCGTGTGGATGTTGACCCGGAGGTAGGAGCCGGCGCGCTCTATGCCCACCCAGCTGACCGCCGCCAGCCTGAAGGCGCCCTTCACGATGCTGCGGATCTTAAAATCCTCTCCGATCAGGGCTGGCATCTCCCGCAGGGAGAACCATTTCGACTCCCAGTCTTGGATATAGCCCAGGCGGACCCCCCTCGGGTGGGTCTTATTCCCCATAAATCCCTCCCCCCGGCCCCTGGCCGTCTCCACGCTCGTCCGAAACGACGACCGTCAGGTGGCAGACCTTCCTCTTGAAGGTCATGGCGCGCCCCATCGGCGCCGGCCTGACGCGCCTCATGGAGCCCATCGGCCCAAGCCCGGCCCAGCAGGACTTGATGTAGACCTTCGCGGGCGCCAGGGTTTTGCCGGCGCGCATGGCCTTGATCGTCAGGTTGGCCGCGGCCGACCTGACGGCCTTGCCCACCATCGCCCCGCAGGCCCGCGGGATCATGGGCAGGATCTGCTCCGCCTCCAGGACGGACTTCCCGCGAATTTCGTCCAAGATCTGGACGACCTTGCGGGCGCCGTAGCGTTGAAACCGCGCGCGGGCTATAGCCTCCATGTTATGTCAGCTCTTTCGATTCCCTGTGGCTTCCACCATGCGTCTTGAAAAAACGCGTGAAGGAAAACTCCCCAAGCTTGTGCCCCACCATCTGCTCGGTCACGTAGACCGGCAGGAACTTGCGGCCGTTGTGGACGGCGAAGGTGTGCCCCACGAACTCGGGCGGAATCGTGCAGCTCCGGGCCCATGTCTTGATGACCTTCTTCTCACCTGCGCTGTTGAGCTTCTGGATCTTCTCCAGAAGTTTTGGGGCGACGTACGGCCCCTTCTTGGTTGATCGGCTCATATTCGGTCTGTTTTTATTGCCCTTTATCCCGTCGGCTTGGTGCGGCGTCGATCCGAGACAATCATCCAGCCCCAGAGTTTCTTCCTGTTGCGGGTCTTATAGCCCTTGGCAAGCTGGCCCCACGGGGAGCGCGGGTGGTTGCCTCCCTTGGACTTGCCGCGCCCTCCCCCCAGAGGGTGGTCGGTCGCGTTCATGGCCCCCCCGCGCACGGTCGGGCGCACCCCCCGGTGGCGGGAAGCGCCAGCCTTGCCCAGTTGGATCATGTTGTGTTCCGTGTTTGATACCTGGCCCAGGGTCGCCACGCAGGAATCCGGGACCAAGCGAATCTCTCCCGAGGGCATCTTGAGCTGTGCGTAGCCCCCATCCTTGGCCATCACCTGGGCCTGAGCCCCGGCCGCCCGCATGAGTTGGCCTCCTTTGCCCGGGCTCAGCTCGACGTTGTGGACAAAGGAGCCCTCCGGGATATTCTTGAGGGGCAGGGCATTGCCTGCCCGAATCTCGGCATTCGGCCCGCTCATGACGACTTCACCCACCTTAAGGCCGACCGGATGAAGGATATAGCGCTTCTCTCCATCCGCATAGTGAACAAGGCAAATGCGCGCGGTCCGGTTTGGGTCGTACTCCACGCTTGCGACCTTCCCGGGAACTCCCCATTTGTCGCGCTTAAAATCCACGATCCGATAAGCCCGCCTATGGCCTCCCCCCTGGTGGCGGACCATGATCATGCCGGTGTTGTTGCGCCCTCCCTTCTTGAGGAGGGGCGCGACCAGGCCTTTCTCGGGGCGCTCGGCGGTCAGGTCGGAATAGTCCGCCGAAACCATGCCTCGGCGGGAGGGGGTCGTGGGTTTGTAGGTTTTGACTGCCATCGCGTTAGGCCTGCTCCGCAAAATCGATCTTTTGGCCCTGGGGCAGGGTGACGATCGCCTTCTTCCAGTCCGGCCGGCAGGCCCCGCTCCTGCCGAGGCGGCGGAACTTGCCCCGGACCACCATCGTGCGCACCCTGTCGACGCGAACCCTGAAGAGCTGCTCAACCGCGCGCTTAATCTCGGGCTTAGTGGCTTCCAAGCTGGTCTGGAAAAGATACTGATTCTGCTTCTCCTTCATGAGGGTGCTGCGCTCCGTCAGAAGGGGCCGCACGATCACGCCAAATAGGGATTTTTCCATGAGACTAATTCCAGCGAGCGCAAAGTTTCTCCAGGGCGGGTCTCGTCATCACCAGCTTCTGGCAGGCCAGGACGCTGTAGGCGTTCAAATCCGAGGCAAGACAGGCCTGGACCCCGGCCAGGTTGCGGCTGGCCAAGGCCAGCTTCTGGTCCGGCCCGTCGAGGACCGCCAGGGTCCTGCCCGCGCATCCCAAGGCCCTGAGGGCTGCGGCCAAAACCCTGGTCCGGGGCTCCTCCAGGGAAAGGCTCTCCACGAAAACGATGCGGCCCTCCGCATGCCGCGCGGCTAGGGCCTGGGCCAAGGCCTCCCGAGCCTTCTGGCGCGGCATCTCAAGACGCACCTTCCCAGCCCTGGGTCCGAAGTTGATCCCCCCGTGGCGCCAGAGGGGCGAGCGGTTTGAGCCAGCGCGGGCCCTCCCGGTATGCTTCTGCTTCCAGGGCTTTTTTCCGCCCCCTGAGACCTCGGAGCGGGTCTTGGTATGAGCCGTGCCGCGGCGCTGGTTGGCGCCGTAAACGGTCGCGTACTCGTGGAGGAACTCCCGCGAGGGCTTGCGGCCGAAGACCTCGTCCTTAAGCTCAACCGCGCCGATCTCCTCGCCTTTGATGTTCAAGAGCCGAGCCTGCATGGCCTTATTTCTGAGCCGCCTTCGTCGGCTTCTTGCCGATGATGTTGCCCATCTTGTCCTTCTTGAGCGCGGGCCTGGAGACCTCCACCCGCGCCTTCTTGGTCTTAACCGTCTCGGAAATCGTTACCAGCCCCCCCCTCGGGCCCGGCACGGCCCCGTGAAGGTAGATCAGGCTCTTTTCCGGCTCGACCTGGACCACTTCCAGCTTCTGGACCGTCACACCTCCGTGGCCCATGTGCCCCGCCATCCTCTGCCCCCGAAGCACCCGCCCCAGGGACCGACGAGAGGTCAGGGACCCCGGAGAGCGCTCCTTGTCGGAGGCGCCGTGCGAAGCTGGAAGGCCGCCAAAGCCGTGCCTCTTCATCACCCCCGCAAATCCCTTCCCCTTGGAGATCCCCCGGACGTCCACGTAATCCCCAGGCTTGAAGAGCCCTGCCAACTCAACCACCTGGCCGGCCTCAAGATCCTTGGTGTCGCTCACCCGGATTTCACGGATATGCTGCGTCGGCGTCGCGCCCGCCTTCTGAAACTGCCCAAACAGCGGCTTGGGGATTTTCTTGCCTTTCCGAGAGCCGAAGGCGAGCTGGACCGCATGGTATCCATCCTGGTCTTCGGCTTTTTTCACCCTCAAAACCGGGCAAGGCCCAGCCTGGACCACGGTCACGGCGTAGAGAAGCCTGTCCTTCGGGTGGAAGACCTGGGTCATCCCCAGCTTTTGCCCCAAGATGCTGCGGAAACTGGCGGGGGTCTTCTTGACGGTCCCAGCTTCCGCGGCCGCCGTTGCCGTTTCCTGCTCAGCCATTCAAGCTTCTCGCTCCTGTTATCCTTGGCTCAACTCGTCCTACAGCTTGATCTCCACGTCGACCCCGGCCGGCAGGTCAAGCTTCATCAGCTCGTCCACTGTCTTCGAGGTCGTGCTATTGAGCTCGATGAGCCGCTTATGAATCCTCATCTCGAACTGCTCACGGGATTTCTTGTCCACGTGGGGAGACCGCAGAACCGTATACTTCTTGATCTGGGTCGGCAACAAAATGGGGCCGCACACGACGGCCCCCGTGCGCTGCGCCGTCTCAACGATCTTGCCTACGCTCGCATCAAGTATACGGTGATCGTACGCCCGCAGGCGGATGCGAATTCTCTGCTGTAGATTGTTCGTCTCTGTCATATCTATTATACCTTTTCTCCGGCCTCTGACGCAATCGGCGATCCTGCTCGGCGTACGGATACTTTCATCCCAGGATCGTGCTCATCTCTGCTCCGCCATCTGGGCGGCGTTTTTCTCCACGATGGCCTTAAAGATGTTCGTCGGGACTTCCTCATAGTGGCTGGGCTCCATCGTAAAGGAGGCCCGCCCCTGGGAGACCGAGCGCACGACCGTCGCGTAGCCGAACATCTCCGAGAGGGGCACCGTGGCTCGCACGAACTTGAGGTGCCCTCGATCCCCCATCTCCTGTATCTTGGCCCGCCGGCTGTTCAAATCTCCGATCACGTCCCCCATGTACTGCTCCGGGGTGATGACCTCGAATTTCATTATGGGCTCAAGGATCGTGGGGCTCGCCTTCTTGCACCCGGAGCGCAGGGCCATCGCGGCGGCGATTTTGAAGGCGAGCTCCGAGGAATCAACCTCATGGAAGGACCCGTCAACCAGGGTCACCTTGATGTCCACGATCGGGTAGCCGGCCAGGGCGCCGCCCTCCATGGCCTCCCGCACCCCCTTCTCGACCGCCGGGATGTACTCCCTCGGGACGCGTCCCTGCCGGATCTCGTTGACGAACTCGAAGCCCTTCCCCATGGGCTGGGGCTCTATCTGGATGAGGCAGTGGCCGTACTGGCCGCGGCCGCCCGACTGACGGATGAACTTGCCCTCCTCGACGATCTTCTTGCGCACAGTCTCCTTGTAAGCAACCTGGGGGTTCCCCACGTTGGCCTGAACGTTGAATTCGCGCTGCATCCGGTCCACGATGATTTCTAGGTGGAGCTCCCCCATCCCCGAGATGATCGTCTGGCCCGTGTCGGTGTCGGTCTTGACCCGGAAGGTCTGGTCCTCCTCGGCCAAGCGGCCCAAGGCCATCCCCAGCTTCTCCTCGTCCGCCTTGGATTTGGGCTCGATGGCGACCGAGATGACGGGCTCGGGGAAGGTGATCTGCTCGAGGATGATCGGGCCGTTCTCCCGCGCAAGGGTCATCCCGACCGCCGAGTTTTTCATGGCGACCGTGGCTGCGATGTCCCCCGCGAAAACCTCTTTGATCTCCTCGCGCTGGTTGGCGTGCATGCGCAGTATCCGCCCGATGCGCTCGGTCATGCGTTTGTTTGGGAAATAGACCATATCACCCGTCTTGAGGGTCCCGGAATAGACCCGGAAGTAGGCCAGCTTCCCCACAAACGGGTCTGACTGGATCTTGAACATGAGGGCCGCGAAGGGCTCTGCGTCGGAGGCCTTGCGCTCGATGATCTCTCCCTTATCCGGATGGGTGCCCCTGATCGGCGGGAGATCCAGCGGGGAAGGCAGATAGTCGCAGACCGCGTCCAGCATGGGTTGCACGCCCTTGTTCTTATAGGAGGAGCCGCAGAGGACCGGAAATATCTTGGACTGGATGACCCCCCTCCTGAGGATTCTGCGCAGCTCCTCCGGGGCGAAGTCATGATTCCCCTCCAGATAGCGCTCCATCGCGTCGTCGTCGAACTCCACGATCTTCTCGATCATTTTCTCCCGGTATTCCCCAGCCTTATCAAGCAGGGCCTGCGGAATCTCCAGAACGTCCCAAGTGGCCCCCAATTCCTCGCCCCTCCAGACCAGGGCCTTCATCTCCATCAAGTCCAACAGCCCCGCGAAGTCGGCTTCCGCCCCGATCGGGAGCTGGATGGGGCAGGCGTTGGCCCCCAGCATCTTAATGATCGACTGGTAGGACATGGTGAAGTCTGCGCCCATCCGATCCATCTTGTTGACGTAGGCGATCCGCGGGACCTGGTACTTGTCGGCTTGGCGCCAGACCGTCTCCGACTGAGGCTCGACCCCCTGGACCCCGTCGAAAACCACGACCGCCCCGTCCAGGACGCGCAGGCTCCTCTCCACCTCGGCGGTAAAATCAACGTGGCCGGGGGTGTCTATGATGTTGACCTGGCAATCGCGCCACCTGCAGTAGGTCGCGGCCGCCGTGATCGTGATCCCCCGTTCCCGCTCCTGTGGCATCCAGTCGGTCGTGGTCGTACCCTCGTGCACCTCGCCGATCTTGTGGACCCGGCCGGTATAGTAGAGGATGCGCTCGGTCGTCGTGGTCTTGCCCGCGTCGATGTGCGCGATGATGCCTATGTTGCGGATCTTTTCTAAAGGAAACTCTCTGGGCATGTTATCGCAAGCAAACGCGTAGCGTTTGCGCGCAGGGGTTTATAAAAGACTTTCCTCTTTGCGTCGTTTTTCTGGTGATCGTCATCGCCCTCGACGTCTTTACCACCGGTAGTGCGCGAAGGCCCGGTTAGCCTCCGCCATTCTATGGGTGTCCTCCCGTTTCTTGAAGGCCAAACCCTCTTTCTTGCTGGCCGCCAGGATCTCCTCGGCCAGGCGGGCCTTCATCGGCCTGCCGGTCTTCTGCCTAGCCGCGTCTATGATCCAGCGCATGGCAAGGGTCGTCGAGCGAGTAGGCTGGACCTCGATTGGGACCTGGTAGGTCGCCCCTCCCACTCTGCGGGCCTTGACCTCGAGCAGTGGCCTGACGTTCTCGATCGCCCGGTTGAGCACGTTCAAGGGCTCCTCCTTGGTCTTTTCCCCCACCAGCCCCATGGCCTGATAAACGACCTGCTCGGCCACGCTCTTTTTGCCCTGGAAATTGAGCTTGTTGACCAGGCGCGCCACTAGGACCGACTGGTACTTGAAGTCTGGGGGTGGCAGGCCCCGGCGCTCCCTGGGACGCAATCCTTTCCTTGGCATGTTATCGCAAGGGAACGCGAAGCGTTCCCGCGCAGGGGTTTATAAAAGACCCTACAGTTCGCCCTGCTTCCCTCCTTTTCATTAGGCTTTTGCGGCGGCTTCCTTGGGACGCTTGGCCCCGTACTTGGAGCGCCCCTGACGTCGCCCCTCCACTCCAGCCGTGTCAAGGACCCCGCGGATCA
>CAYLZQ010000023.1:0-11305 GCA_964388045.1 uncultured Elusimicrobia bacterium
ATGTATCTTGAGGAGCCTCTGGAGCCCGCCCCTGCCCCGGCTCCCGGGACAGCGGTCCTCTGGGCCTGCGCGGTCCCTGCTGGCCTGCTGGGGCTCGCCCCTTGGGCCCTGGAGTTCCTCTCGGGAGTCCTGGCGCGATGACAGGCCTCGCGATCGGAATCAATATCATTCTGGTCCTGGCCCTGGTCCTGATTTTCGCCAACGCGAGCTCCTGGCTGGGGCCGAGGTCCCCCCGGGAGGGGGACGCTGAGGAACCCTTCGAGACCGGCCTGCTTCCCTTCCAGGAGGCCTCCGAGAGGATGTCCGTCCTCTACTACCGCTACGCCGTCCTCTTCGTGGTCTTCGACGTGGACCTGGCCTTCCTGCTTCCCTGGGCCATGAGCCGTCCCCTGGGACCGGCTCCGGTCCTGGCGATGAGCCTCTTCGTGGGGCTGCTCGGCCTGATGCTGGCCTATTTCTGGCGCAAGGGGATCCTGGAATGCTAGAGGGCGCGCTCACGACTCGGCTCGATGCGGCCCTGGGCTGGGCGCGCAAGTACTCGATCTTCCAGTACCCCTTCGTGACCGCCTGCTGCGCGATGGAGTACATGTCCACGATGGCCTCGCACTATGACCTGGACCGCTTCGGGGCGGGATTTCCCCGCTTCTCGCCCCGCCAGGCCGACGTCCTCTTCGTGGTGGGCACGATCAGCCACAAGATCGCGCCGGTCCTTCGCCGGGTCTACGACCAGATGCCTTCGCCGAAATGGGTGGTGGCCTTCGGGGTCTGCACCTGCACCGGGGGCTTCTACAACGACTACGCGACCGTCCAGGGAATAGACACGATACTTCCCGTGGACCTCTACATCCCGGGATGTCCCCCTCGCCCGGAGACCGTCCTCCAGGGCCTGGTCCTCCTGCAGCAGAAGATCGAGAAGCAGGCGGGAGGGCCGAGACGATGAACTGGGAAGTCCGCCAGGTCCCCCCCGAGCGGAACCACGAGGCTTTGAAGTCCCTCAAGGAGGAGGGATACAACCTCCTCGTGGACCTGACCGCGGTCGACTATTCCGGGCTGGGAAGGACGCCCCGCTTCGAGGCGGTCTACAGGCTGGCCTCCCTCGACTCCGACACGGGCCTGGAGACCAAGCCCCGCATCGAGCTTCGCTGCGCGGTCGGGGAGGAGCCGGTCCTGCGCTCGGTCATGTCCCTATGGCCTGTCGCGGACTGGCTTGAGCGCGAAATCTGGGACATGTTCGGGATCCCCTTCGCGGATCGCCCCCAGATCAAGAGGCTGCTCATGTACGAGGGCTTCGTCGGGCATCCCCTGCGCAAGGATTACCCGATCGCCAAGAGGCAGCCCTTGATCGGCCCTCCCTCCGGGGAGCGCGAGGACAGCCCGAGTTTCAACATCGTCCAGCCCACGATCAAATACGAATAGGCGGCCCAAATGCGAATGAGGAGACTGCGTCGGTCCCCCTTGAGGGGGAGAGGGGGGGATATCGCGGTCAATCATTGGCCGTCATCTCCTCTTACACGCGCAGGCGGCCAATGAGAGAGACCCGGACCTACATGCTCAACATGGGCCCGGCCCACCCGGCCATGCACGGGGTGATCCGGCTCATCCTGGAGCTCGAGGGGGAGAGGGTGGTCTCGGCGGACGTGGAGATCGGCTACCTCCATCGCGCCTTCGAGAAGCACGCGGAGAGCGAAACCTGGAACAACGTCGTGCCCTGGACCGACCGCTTGAACTACGTCTCCCCCCTGATCAACAACGTCGGCTACTGCCTCGCGGTCGAGAGGCTCGCGGGAATCGAGCTCCCGGAGCGAGGCCGATACCTGCGCGTGATCGCCTCCGAGATCTCTCGCCTGACCGACCATCTGACCTGCGTGGGGGCCAGCGCCATGGAGCTGGGGGCTCTCACGGTCTTCATCTATCTCCTCAACGCCCGGGAGCACCTCTACCATCTCATAGACGCCCTGACCGGCGCCAGGGTCACCACCTCCTACACCCGGATCGGAGGGGTCAAGGCCGACATGCCTGAGGATTTTCCCGCGAGGTGCCTGGATGCTTTCAGGAAGGTCCGGGAGGCGGTGGCGGAGGCCGACGCCCTCCTCACCAAGAACCGCATCTTCATGGACCGCGTGGAGGGGACCGGAGTGATCTCCCGCAAGGACGCCCTGGCCTACGGGATCACGGGCCCCTTCCTGCGCTCGACCGGGGTGCCCTATGACGTCCGCCGGGCCCATCCCTACCTGGTCTATGACCGCTTGGATTTCGAGGTCCCGGTGGGCTCCCGAGGAGACAACTTCGACCGCTATCTGGTGCGCCTGGCGGAGATAGAGCAGAGCCTGCGCATCATCGAGCAGTGCTTCGAGCAGATCCCTCCCGGGAAGCATTCCCTTGAGCCGGCCGAGATGAAGGACGCCTTCGTGATCCAGGACCTGGGCAAGCAGGGGGAGACGGCCCTGCTGGCCAAGTACAGGGCCAAGCTCGACCAGACCCTCGAGGGGGCCGGCCGGGGGTCTTTCGGGGCCGTGAGCGCCCAGAACCCCGCGGCGGTCCTGCCGCCCAAGGAGGCGGCCTACGGCTCGATCGAAGGGCTCATGAACCACTTCGAGCTCGTCATGTGGAGCTGGGGGATCAAGATCCCGCCGGGAGAGGCCTACTTCGCGGTGGAAGGGGCCAACGGGGAGCTGGGCTTCCACGTGCTCAGCTCCGGGGAGGACAGGCCCGCCCGGGTGCGCTGCCGGCCCCCTTGCCTTTTCATCATGGCGGCCCTGCCCAAGATGCTTGCGGGGAGCCTGATCCCCGACGTGATCCCGACCTTCGGCTCTGTCAACATGATCGCCGGCGAGCTGGACCGATGATGCCGATTACTCCTGAGCAAGAAAAAGAGCTTCTGACTTGGAAGTCTTTTTATCCCTATCCCCAGATGGGCCTGATCGAGGCCATGCGCGCGGTCCAGGAGTGGCATCTCTCGATTGGGCCCCGGGACGAGGAGGTCCTGGCCCGGCTTTTCGGGGTGCCCAGGACGCGGGTCCACGAGGTGGCGACCTTCTTCCCTCACTTCACCCAGAGGCCCACTGGCCGATTCCGGATCGGCCTCTGCCAGGGACTCTCCTGCGCCCTGGCCGGCTCCTCCGCCATGGCCGAATGCCTCAGGAGGAGGCTGGGAACGCCGGAGGGGGTCCCCACCCAGGACGGGCGCTTGAGCTTCGAGATGACGGAGTGCCTGGGGGCCTGCGATCAGGCCCCGGCCCTGGTCGTCAACGAGGAGCTCAGGGGCCCGGCCAGCGAGAAGCTCATCGAGGCCATCCTCGCCGACCCCGGGAGCTCGGATCTGAGGCCCGCCCGCGGCTCCTGGGAGTCTCCTCAGCCGGAGGCTCCCCTCGTCCTCACCAAGGATTTCGGGGAGGCCAGGCTCCATGAGCTTGAGACCTTTCGCGGCCTGGGAGGCTATCAAGGTCTTGAGAAAGCCCTGGCGATGAAACGCTCGGAGGTGCTGGAGGAGGTCCAGAGGTCGCACCTGAGGGGCCTGGGCGGGGCAGGATTTCCCACGGGCCTTAAGTGGAGCACGCTCCCTCCCGAGGACAAGGCCTCGGGCTCCCGCGCCGTGGTGGCCAACTTCGACGAGTCCGAGCCGGGCTGCTTCAAGGACAGGGTCCTGGTGGAGCGCTCCCCGCACCAGCTCATCGAGGGCTTGCTCATCGCATCCTTTGCCGTCGGGGCGAAGGAGGCGTTCATTTTTATCAGGGGGGAGTACAAGCGCCAATATCAAATCCTTTCAGGCGCGCTCGGCGAAGCCGAGCGCGCTGGCCTCCTCGGTGGGAACATCCTGGGCCGGGGCTTCTCCTGCCGCGTGATGATCATGCGCGGGGCCGGGGCCTACATCTCGGGCTTGGACACGGCTCTCCTGGAGACCATGGAGGGCAAGAAGGCCTGGCCGCGCCAGCCTCCCCCCTTCCCGACCGCCTACGGCCTGATGGGCCGGCCCACCGTGGTCAACAACGTCGAGACCCTCTCCATGCTGCCGGTCGTCCTCAAGAACGGGGGGGAGTACTTCGCCAGGCTCGGGGCCCGACAGTGCGGGGGGACCGCGGTCTACAGCGTCAGCGGCCACGTGGAGAGGCCCGGGGTCTACGAGTTCCCGATGGGCACCCCCCTGATTCGGATCCTGGAGGCGGCCGGGGGCGTGCGCCGGGGCCTCAGGCTCAAGGCCGTGATCCCAGGAGGGGTTTCCACCCCGGTCCTGAGCGCGGAAGAAGCCGAGGTCCCCATGGACTTCGAGAGCCTGCGCCGGGTGGAGTCCTTTCTCGGGGCCGGGGGGGTGATCGTGCTCGATGAGACCGCGGACATGGCGGAGGTCGCCCACAACGTCGAGCGCTTCCTCGCCCACGAGTCCTGCGGCCAGTGCACGCCCTGCCGGGAGGGCAGCCGCTGGTCGGTGCGCATCCTCGAGCGCCTCCTCTCGGGCCGGGGGACCCCGGAGGACCTCCCCAACCTCCAGCGCATCGGCGAGGGCATCACGGGCAAGGTGATCTGCGCCCTGGGGGACACCGTGGGCCTGGTCACCAGGGCCATCATGAAGAAGTTTCCGGAGGACTTCAAGTCCAGGACCAAGCCCCCGCAGGGTGCTGCGGCTTCATGGTGAAGATCACGATCAACGGCAGGGCCCTGGAGGCCCGGGAGGGGACCCTCGTGATCGAGGCGGCCAGGGCCGCCGGGATCGAGATCCCCCATTACTGCTACCACCCCGCCCTGGGAAACCCGGGCAACTGCCGACTCTGCGTCGTGGAGGTGGAGGGGGCTCCCAAGCCCCAGGTGAGCTGCCGCCTTCCGGTCCGGGAGGGGCTGCTCGTGCGCACCGACTCCCCCGCGGCCCTCCGGGCCCAGGCTTCTTCGCTCGAGTTCCACCTCGTCAACCACCCCCTCGACTGCCCGGTCTGCGACCAGTCCGGGGAGTGCGGCCTCCAAGATATCTACATGAGGATCGGCCGCTACGAGAGCCAGGTGCGGGAGGACAAGGAACATAAGGACAAGAGGATCGCGGCCGGGCCCCACGTCATGCTCGACCAGGAGCGCTGCATCCTCTGCACCCGCTGCACGCGCTTCCTGGAGCAGGTGACTGGGACCCACGAGCTCGGCATCTTCGGGCGCGGGCACCGGGAAACCATAGATCTCGCCCCGGGCAAGACCCTGGACAACCCCTATTCGGGCAACGTCGTGGACCTCTGCCCGGTGGGGGCGCTCACCGATAGGGATTTCCGCTACCAGGTCAGGGTCTGGTATCTGGGGAGGACCGATTCCATCTGCCCCGGCTGCGCCCGGGGCTGCTCGATCGAGGTCCACGCGAGCACCCAAAGGCCCTGGCACAACCAGGGGAGAAGGCTGGCCCGCATCAAGCCGCGCTACAACCCGGAGGTGAACGGCTACTGGATCTGCGACGAGGGCCGCTACGGCTCGGGGTGCCTCGACGAGGACAGGCTGGGGCGCGTGATGCGCCTTGCGCCTCCGCGCCGGGAGCTTTCCTGGGAAGCGGCCACGGAGGAGATCGCCGCGGCCTTGAGGAAGGGCATCCAGGAGAAGGGGTCCCGGGGCCTGGCAGCGGTCGCCTCCGGCGCCCTCTCCAACGAGGACTGGGCCGCCTTCAAGGAGCTCTTCCTGGAGACCCTGGGCGTCACCCGCTTTCTCTTTTCCCCTGAGCCGGACCAGGTGGGGGAGGAGGACTCCCTCTTGCGCCGAAGAGAGAAGGTCCCGAACTTGAAGGGGGGGGAGGCCCTGGGCTTCGGGGCCGGCGAATCGCTTTCCTGGGAGGACCTGGCCAAGGGCCTGGAGTCCGGGGGGATCTGGGGACTCTACATCATAGACAGGGACGCGACGAGGGTCTGGAAGGAGAAGGCCGCGCCTTTGCTGGGCAAGGCGTCCCTGGTCGTGTTTCAGGGGCCCTACAAAGGCGGCACGGGGGACCTAGCCCATTACCGTCTTCCCGCCACGGCCTACGCGGAGGAGGAGGGGCACTTCACGAACTTCGAGGGCAAGGTCCAGGCCTTCCATAAGGCCCTGGAGCCCCTCGGCTCCGCGCGTCCAGACTGGAGGATTTTCTCGGACCTTAGGGAGCGCTGGACGGCCCCGGTCCCGTTGGGGGAGGCCCTGGCCCAATGATCCTCTGGGTCTTCGCCAAGGTCTCCTTCGCCCTGGCCTTCGGCCTGGGGATCGCGGGCCTCCTGGGGTGGGTGGAGCGCAAGCAGAGCGCGGTCCTCCAGGACCGCATAGGGGCCAACAGGGCCGGGATCCTGGGCCTGAGGCTTCTCGGCTTCTTCCATCCCCTGGCGGACGCCCTCAAGATGCTTTCCAAGGAGGACTTTGTTCCCCGGAAGGCCCATCGCCTCCTGCACGCGGCCGCCCCGGCCATTTCCCTGGGTTTTGCCCTCTTCTGCCTCGCCGCCCTTCCCTTCGGCGGCACGATCGAGTCTGGGGGGCGCTCCTGGAGCCTGCAGCCCCTCGAGAGCCCGGTGGGGCTTCTCTTCGTTCTGGGCATGCTCTCCCTTGGGGTCCACGGGGTCGTGATGGCGGGCTACGCCTCGGGCTCGAACTACGCCCTCATCGGGGGGCTCCGGGGAGCGGCCCAGATGATCTCCTACGAGGTCTGCCTCACCAGCACCCTGGCCGCGGCCGCTTCCCTTTACGGGACCCTGGACCTCCAGGAGGCCGTGCTCTGGCAGGGGAAGCTTCTCGGCGGGTGGCTGCCGGCCTGGGGGATATTCCTTCAGCCCCTGGGGTTTCTGCTGTTTCTCACCGCCGGGGCCGCTGTCACCAAGCGTACCCCCTTCGACATCCCCGAGGGGGAATCCGAGATCGTGGGCTACCACGTGGAATACTCCGGCATGAAGTTCGGCATGTTCCTGATGACCGATTTCATCGAGTCGATCGTGATCTCGGGGCTGGTGGTCACCTTCTTTCTGGGCGGCTGGCAGATTCCCGCCCTGAGGCTCGCGGGTCCCTGGGGGGGCCTGGCCATGCTCGCGGCCTTCAGCGCCAAGGTCCTCTTGGTCCTGCTCCTCCTCATGCAGGTGCGCTGGACCCTGCCGCGCTTGCGCTTCGACCAGCTCCTGGGCCTGGGGTGGAAGAACATCCTGCCCCTCTCCCTGGCCAATTTTCTCGCCACGATCTGGGCGGTTTACCTATGGCCATAAGGGTCCGCCCCGTGGGAAGGCCCCAGCGCACCCTCAGGGAGCAGATCTATCTCTGGGAGGTCTGGAAGGGGCTTGCCGTCACCTTCAGGCACCTCTTCAGGAACCTCGCCCGCCACTCCCTGAGGGCCCTGGGCCTAGCCGGTCCTCCCGGGGCTTTGACCATCCAGTACCCGGAGGAGCCCCCCCTCCTGGGGGCGCGGGCCCGCACCCGGCACCGGCTCCTCAAGCGCCCCGACGGGACCCCGCGCTGCACGGCCTGCATGCTCTGCGAGACGATCTGCCCGGCCAAGTGCATCCGGATCACGGCCGAGGAGAGCCCGGAGGTGATGATCGAGAAGCGCGCCAGGACCTTCGACATCGACCTGGGCCTCTGCGTCTTCTGCGGTTACTGCGTGGAGGCCTGCCCGGTGGACGCCATCCACATGGACGCCAACGACGTGGAGCTCTCGGCCTACAACCGCCGGGACATGATCTGGAGCCTCCCGGAGCTGTTGGGCGACAAGAAAAAGGGGAGGACCCTCCCATGATCCTGGGGCGCCTCAAGGCGGTGGGCCTCTCCGACCTCCTGGACATCGCGATGGTGACGGTCATCATCTACGCCCTCCTGGTGTGGTTCAAGAGGACCAAGACCGCCTTCGTGGCCCTGGGGCTACTCATGCTCGCCGCCCTCTACGCCCTGGCGCGGGTCATGGGGATGACGATGACGGTCTGGATCTTCCAGGGCTTCTTCGCGGTCCTGATCATCGCGATCGTGATCATCTTCCAAGAGGAGCTGCGCCACATCTTCGAGAGGATCGCGCTCCTGGGCCTCATCCCTCGCGAGGAGGCCGTGAGCTCCCCGGAGCAGGTCGAGATCCTGGTCCGCTCCCTCTCCGACCTGGCGCGCGACAGGATCGGGGCCCTCGTGGTCCTGCGGGGGAGGGACCCCCTGGACCGCCACGTGGAGGGCGGCTGGGAGCTCCACGGGGAGCTCTCCGAGGCCCTGATCAAGAGCATCTTCGACTCCCATTCCCTGGGCCACGACGGGGCGGTCACAATCGAGCGTGGGCGCGTGACCCGATTCGGGACCCTGCTTCCCCTCTCCAAGGAGTTCGCCAAGATCACCAACCTCGGCACCCGGCACACCGCGGCCCTGGGCCTCTCCGAAAGAACAGACGCCCTCTGCCTGGCCGTGAGCGAAGAGAGGGGCACGATTACGCTCGCCCGGAGGGGAGACTTGAGGGCCGTCGGGAACCTCCAGGAGATGAAGGAGACCATCGAGGCCTTCTTCCGGGATGTCGCCCCGAGCCCCCCGCGGCAGGCCCTGCTCTATTTCTGGCGCCATAACACCGCGGAGAAGGCCCTGGCCCTGGCCCTGGCCGTGCTCCTCTGGCTTTTCTTCATCGGTATTCGAGCCCCCGGCTCATGATCCATTCCTTCCACGCCCGCAAGCTCCTGCGCGAGCTCTCGCGCCTGGGCAGGAGGATCAGCCCCCTGATGATCATGACCCACGACCACCCCGACCCTGATTCCCTGGCCAGCGCCTGGGCCTTGGCGCACCTCGCGCAGGCGGTGGCCAAGGCCCGGGTCCGGATCGTCTACGGTGGCGCCATCGGCCGCGTGGAGAACCGCCTAATGGCGGAGAGGCTCATGATCCCGGCTTATCCCATGCGCGAGGGCGAGCTCGAGAGGGCCGAGCACATAGCCCTGGTGGATACCCAGCCCCCCTTCCGCAACAACCGCTTTCCCAGGAGGCGCCGCCCCTCCCTGATCATAGACCACCATCCCCGCCACCCCGAAACCCAGGCGGAGCTCGCCTTGATCGATGAGTCGGTGGGAGCGACCACCACCATCCTCTCAGAGGCCCTGCTCCTCTCGGGGGTCAGGGTCCCCCGGAGGCTGGCCACCGCCATCGTCTACGGGATAGGCTCCGAGACCCAGAACCTGGGCCGAGAGGCCACGGCCAGGGACATGGCCGCCTACCAGGCCTTCTGGCCCAAGGCCAGCATGAAGACCCTCTGGACGATCAGCTTCCCCAGGCGCCCCGCGGCCTTCTTCGCGGATCTGGCCCGGGGGCTGCGCAACGCCTTCGCCTGCCGCCATGTGATCGGCGCGCACCTGGGCTCCCTGGCGATCCCGGAGCGCGTGGCCCAAATCGCGGATTTCCTGATGACCTACGAGAAGTCCCGCTGGGCGATCGTCACCGGCCGCTTTCACGGCAGGCTCCATGTCTCCCTGCGCACCAGCGACCCCTCCGGGGAGGCGGGGAGGCTCTTGAAGCGCCTCCTGGGCGGCGGCCGCGGGGGGGGGCACGCCATGATCGCAGGGGGGTCCATCGAGGTGGGGGCCGACGCCCCCGAGGTCAAATGGCGCCAGGCCGAGGAGGAGATCACGGAGGCCTTTTTGGAGAGCCAGGGGGTCAAGGACTCCTCCCAGCGCGTCTATCCCTTCCGCGGGGATTAGACTAACGCGGAAGCAGGCTTTGGGGAAGGCTTACGGGATTCCTGACGTCCAGGAAGTGAAGCTCCTCGAGCAGGCCGCTGAGCCGCTCCCAGGTCATGTAGCGGATGCCACCGCTGTCCGGGTCGTGGACTCCGAAGATCCACTTCCCCCGCCGCTTGAAGGCGTTGCGGATGAAGACCTCGTGCTTGGTTTCCTCATGCACGGATCCCTTCGGCTCCCCGAACCTGAAATACCCGAGGATGGGCTCGCCGGAGGCCAGCCAGGAGACGAGCCGGTCCGGTTCCACCGGGATGTCGCTGATCGGGATGAAGCCTATCCCCATCCCCCCGGCCAGCTTCTCAAGCTCCGCAACCTCGAGCCCATAGCGGGCCATGGTATTGCGGGAGCGGGTCAGGGCGTTGGCAGCCGCCAGGAGCTGGGGCAGGCGGCTTTCCCTTCCGTCCTGATAGCCCACGGAGGCGAGGATCGCCTGATCCAGGGACCAGGTGGCGCATTCGCCCGCGCACTGCCTGGGGGCGGAGACGCGGTTGGTGAAGCCTATCAGCGCGCCCTTGTTTTCGGCTTTCCGAGCCGCGGCTGCGTAGGCAGCCTCCTGCGGATCTTCCCCGTGATAGAAGGCATAGCGCAGTTTCTGGATCCTGAGCCACTGCTCGTGCAGGGCGCCGATGTTCTCGTCGTAGTAGGCGAAATTCTCGCGCTGGATCCTCTGGATCTCCCTCCAGGCCTCGGCCAGTCTCCCCGCGTCCACCAAGGCGCGCACCCTCTCCGCGGGATCGCGGGGAGTCTTGCGGACTATCCTGAGAATGGGCCGAAGAACGGAGGCCACGCGGCCCAGGAAGGAAGGCGCATTGACCGCTTCCTTCGTGTTCCGGGCGGTTTGCCGCCCGTCGAAGATTCCGGCCAGGGGCTTGAGGCCCTCGATGGGATCTTGGGTCTCCTCCGGCTCGCCAAGCGCGCGGGCGGTCGCCCGGGCTTGATCCAGGGGGGAGGCGATGCGCACGGATCCCTGCGTGAGGGGCTTGGATTCTAAGGGCGCGGAGATTTTTTGGGAAGCCGCAGGGTGATCCTGGGCGCGCAGGATATCCTCCTGGCTGGTCTGCGGAGCCGCCCCTTTCAGGTTGATCTCCGGCGGCCCCTCCCTGAGAATGAGGCTGGGAGGCAGGGCAGGGATATCCCCTGAGCCGGCAAGCCCCAGGGGAAAGTCTCCTCCGGCCTCCCGGACATATCCTCCCGTCCAGGGCGCGGCCGGTCCTGCCTTGACCCTCTTTTGGGATGCGGCGTCGAGGGGCATGGATGGGCTGAGCGCGCAGAGCGCCCAGAGCCAAAACAGAGCGGTTTGACCAAGACTCCTCATCAGGGATAGTTTAAGGGGCCCTCGAGGCAAGGGCAGGGGTCCATGGGCCTACCCCTGGATGCGCTTGGGACCTAGGCAGGCAGGGTCAAAGGGCCTAGCCCTTTAGGAGCTTGCGATAGAGGATGGCCGCGAGCAGTATCCCTACCACGCTCAGGACGTTCAAGCGCAGGAGGCAGCCAAAGGTCAGCTCTACGATCCTGAGGTCGAGCGTGGTGGGATGAAGCCCAGCCGCGATGTCCGTCGCGAAGAGGTCGTGGATGCGCCCCTCCGGGAAGGCCAGGCTCACAAATTTCCCCAGGAAGCTCCCGAGCAGGGCTCCGGCTACGACGACTACGGC
>CAYLZQ010000024.1:0-11287 GCA_964388045.1 uncultured Elusimicrobia bacterium
CGCTCTTCTCCGAAAGCGAAGCTCTCCTCCCCTGGCCATTCCATTGCGTGATAAGGATTCGGCCGGCCATGGAGCTTCCCAAGACAATCCTCGTGGTGGACGACGACGCCTCGGGCAGGGCGATGCTCAGCCTCTCCCTGCGCCAGGCGGGCTACAGCGTCAGGACCGCCTCCGGAGGAGAGGAGGCCCTGGGGATCCTGGCGCGAGAGCCCTTCGACTGGCTCATCACGGACGCGCGGATGCGGCCCATGAGCGGCTTCGAGCTCTCGGTGAGGGCCAAGAAGCTCCTGCCCGCCCTGCGGGTCCTGATGATGAGCGCCGTCTGCACCGAGAGAGACGCGGAGGGCTTCCCGGTCGAGAAGTTCTTCCCAAAGCCCGTGCCCCTGGAGCGGCTCCTGGAGTGGCTCCATCGGGAGAACGGCCGCCGGGCGGAAACCTGAGGCCCCTCGCCCTGCCTCCGGAAAGCTCCCCCTACCTTCCCCCCAGGGGGTCGTAATGGACCGTGACGTCCGCGCCGGGGAACTTGCCCCGGAGGCGGTCGATGAGGCTCTCGGTGATCTCGTGAGCCTCCTCGAAGTCCTTCACGTCCCGGATCTCGATGTGGAAGTCTATGAAGAGGCGGGAGCCGGCCTTCCTGGTCCTGAGGTCGTGGAACCCGGTCACCCGGGGGTGGTGCCCCAGGATCGTGGCCTGGATCTCCCGCAGGATGGGCTCAGGCAGCCTCCGGTCCAGGAGCTCCCGGGCCGAGAGGCCCAGGACCCGCGCGGCCTCCCGCAGGACCAGGAGGGTGATGAGGCTCGAGATCCCGAGGTCCCAGAGGGAGCGGCCGGACCAGCGCACGGCCAGGAGGGCGAGAAGGACCCCCAGGTTCGAGAGGAAATCCACCAAGAAGTGGGCCCCCTCGGTGCGGAGCACCGTGGAATGACTTCCGTCCGAGGCTCGCTTGAGGCGCCGGCCGTGCCAGAGGCTCGCCGCCGCGCAAAAGGCCATGGAGGCCAGGGCGAAGGCTCCGGGGCTGACCTCAGCCCCCCGCAGGACTCGGCGGCCGGACTCGAGGAGGAGGGCCAGGCCGCTTAAGCCTATGAGAGCCCCTTGGAGGAGGCCGGCCAGGGCCTCGCTCTTGCCCCGTCCGTAGGGATGCTCTGGGTCCGGGGGCCGCTGCGCCTCCCTCAGGGAGACGAGGTTGACCGCCGTGGCTGCCAGGTCCATCAGGGAGTCGATGGCGCTGGCCAATATCCCAAGGGAGTTGGAGCTCGCCCCTGCAGCGGCCTTGAGAAGGGCCAGGCCCCCTGCCAGGGCCAGGGACTGGCGCAGGAGGCTTTCAGGAGGAAAACCGGAAGGCCTGCTGCCCATAGCTCGGATTATTTTGGCAACATTTCAGCCATCAAGCCAGGGGAAAGAGGTCTTACGACCCCACGAGCCTGCGGCCAGCGGCCCGGGCGATCATTCTCAGGCGCTGGGGGAAGGGCATCCGGCCCAGGTTGGCTGAGAGGGCCCCGCGGGTGAAAAAGGTCCGACGATCGAAGTCCAGGGCTACCTCCAGGAGCACCGGCCGCCTCCCCTCCGAGAGCCTGAGGGCCTCTCCCAAGGCCTCAGGAACTTCCTTCTCCTCGGCGACCGAGAGGAAGGAGCAGCGCGCGGCCTCGGCCAGGGCCTTGACCTCGTAGGGGGCGAGCCTGGTGCAGGTCTGGCGGCCCAGGGCCCTCCTCTGGAACTGGGCTATCTGGCCCAATTCCCGGTCCCTGAGCACGCAGACCACGGGGCAGACGCCTTAGGCTGAGGCGGTCAGAAGCTCGAGGCCTGTCATCAGGAGGGCCCCGTCCCCGGCGATGGCGACCACGGGCCTTCGGGGATTCGCGAGCTTGGCCCCGATCGCGGCCGGGACCGAATAGCCCATGCAGGAGAAGTCTATGGGCCCTATGAAACAGCCGGACTTCTCCAGGCGCAGGTGCTCCATGGCCAGGAAGGTCCCCTGTCCGCTGTCCGTCACGTAGATGGCCCGGGGCCCCGCGGCATCCTGCAGGGCCTCGAAGAAGGCCAAGGGCCTGACTTCCCCTGGGCCGCCCCCGCCCAGGAATTCAGCCCGCACGCTCTTTTTCCCCTCGACGATCTCGGAGCGCAGGGCCTCGCCGCCCCGCCTGGTCTCAATGAGGGGTAGCAGGGCCCTGAGGAAGGCCCCTGCCTCGGCCTCCAGGCTCAAGACCGCTGGGTAGTTGCGGTTGAAGACCGAGGGGTCTATGTCCACGTGGATGAGATTAGCCGGCGGCGAGAAGCCGTAGCTTCCGGTGCCAACCTCGCTGAAGCGGCACCCGATGGCCAAGAGGCAGTCTCCGCGATCCGCGATCCTGCGCGCGAAGGGCGGGGCCGCTCTTCCCAGGACGTTCCAGAGCCAGAGGGGGTGAGTCTCCGGGAAGACCCCCTTGCCCTGGATGGTCGTGGCCACCGGCGCCTGGAGCCTCTCCGCGAGCTCGACCAGGAGCTCCCCGGCTCCCCTGGCCCCGTTGCCGGCATAGAGGACCGGTCTTTTAGACTCGTTGAGGAGCTTGGCCGCCTCCCGGACCCTCTCCCCGTGCAGCCATGGCGGCGCCGGAGCCCGGACGAAGGCGGAAGCCTCGGCGGCCCGGAGGAAGAACTCCGCCGGGATCTCCACGGCCACCGGCCCCGGGCAACCCTCCCGGGCCAGGGCGAAGGCCTGGCGCACGCAGGAGTAGACCTCCGCGGGCCCCATGGGCCTCAAGACCGCCTTGGTCAAGGCCTTGAGCAGGCTGGTCTGGTCCACGTCGTGTAGCTGGAAGGCCATCCTGAGGTCCGAGCGCACGGCGCAGGCCAGGACCACCAGGGGGACGTTGTCCATCAGTGCCTCGGCCACCCCGGAGAGGCAGTGGGTGACCCCTGCCCCGGGCACCACGCTCACCACTCCCACCTGCCCCGAGGTGCGGGAGACCGCGTCCGCCATGAAGGCCGCCCCGAGCTCGTGGGTGACCAGGACTGGCTTGACCAGGCGCGAGCGGGCCAGGGCGTCGTAGAGCTCCAGGGTGTGGCTGCCCGGGATCCCGAAGGCCCAGCCCGTGCCCTCGTCCTCCAGGGCCCTGACCGCCTGGACTGCTCCGCTCTCGGCCATCACGCCACCCCCGCGAGGGCCCCAAGCTCGGGAATCCTCGCCCTGACCCCCTCGGCCGCTTTGTCGGCCAGGGCCATGACCGTGACGTAGGGGTTGATCCCGGCCGAGCGGGGAAACAGGCTCGCATCGGCCACGAAGAGCCAGGGGATGCCGTGAACCTGCCCCCAAGAGTCTGTCACGGAGTCATGCGGACCCTCCCCCATCCTGCAGCCCCCCATCAGGTGCGCGGCCGCGATCGAGGCCTTCCCGGGCAGAAGCCTCTCCTCCGAGATAAGCTCGCCCGCCCGCCGCGCCTCCTCCCTCTCGATGAAGAAGCCGGGGGCCGCCGGGGCATGGACCCTGGCGGCTCCGGAGGCGAAGAAGATCCGCGCTGCCGCCCGAAAGCCCTTCCGATGCCAGGCTCAGGGACCTGCGGCACGGCGCTCGAGAGCCCTCCGGGCGATCCACTCCTGGGTCCCGCAGGAGCAGTAGTAGACAGAAAGCCTCTGATCCTTTCTCAAGGAATAGAGCATGAGCTCAAGGGCAGTCTCCTCGCTGCCCGCGACAGGCGCCCAGGTCAGGGCCTCGCCGGGGCCTGCCTTGGCCTCGTAGCCCCTCCTAAGCAGGGCGTCGAGGTTCTGGGCGGAGCAGAATAGCTCGTGGAGGACCAGGTGGCGCAGCCCTATCCCCGCAAGCCTGTCCATGAGCCTCAACACCCTCTCGCGGTGCTCCGGGACCGCCGGGATCTCCACCTCCACATCCTCGAAGAAGCGCAGGGCGAGCTCCGCCGGGTCCGCCCGGTAGCCCCCGGCAGCGAGGTTGAGGCGCAGGGCTTGGACCCCGGCCTTGCACAGGCGCGCGGCCAACTCGGGGGTGAGGAGGTCCCCGTTGGTGTAGAGGTCAACGCGCAGGCCCTCCAGGCGCTCCCGGACCAGGGACGCGATCCTGATCACCCGCTCTGGATCAAGGAGGGGCTCTCCCCCGCTCAGGCCCAGGCTCCGCACTCCCAGGCCCTCCAGTATCCCCGGGATCTCGGCTTCGGAGCCCACCCGGCGGCCATGCACGCTCAAGCCCTCGCAGCGGGGCTTAGGGTTGAAGCAGAAGAAGCACTCGCGGTTGCATAGGGTGGTGAGGCACAGGTTGCTGCCGCGGCCCTCCAGGCAGGGGAGGCACCCGGAAGGCAGGCTCCGGGTGTAGAGGGTCATGCGCTCGGGCCAGCCCTTCACCCCCAGCCTGAGAAGCTCCGCGAGCAGGGCCTGGCGGCGGGCCTGCCCCAGCTCCCTGTCCTTCTCCCCGGGCAGGCCCTCCCTGCGGGCCAGGCCGAGGGCGTAGCGCTCGAAGGTCTCGGAGGGGGGCTCCTCCATTCAAGACCCTCCCCGGTAAAGCTCGAAGAGCCTGGCAAAAAGCAGGAGCTCGGGGTGGGCGTGGGAGAGACGGGGGAGGACCAGGCGGATGCGGGAGCGGTAGATGGAGAGCTTCTCCCGCGCGGCCCTGGCCAGGACCCCCTCCTCGGCCCTGAGCTTCTTCACGTCCAGGACCAGGCGGCTGCGGCTCCGGCGGAGAGCCTCCCGCACCTCGGCCCAGAGCCGCTCCGCGTGCTCAGCGGCGAGCCTTCCCTCAAGCCTGAGCCACACCAGCCTCCGGCCGTGCTGGAACTCGACTCGGACCGCTAACCCCGGGGCCGAGACCCGGGAAGGGAGCCTCTCCCAGGCCATGAGCTGGCCCCAGCCCTCCTCGGGGATCCTGTAGGCCGTGCGCGTCAGGCGCGGGTGCTGGAGTATCCCGAGCCTCAGGGTGAGCCAGGTCCAGGCCGCGGCGGCCAGGGCGGCCAGGGACTTGAGCCTCTCGGCCGGGGTGGGGCGGCCGAGCTCCCGCCAAAGGCTCCTCTCCAGCTCCTTGATCCAGCGCCGGACCCCGCGGTTGGGTCCCAGGAGGCGGCCGGCCAGGAAGGCCGGGTAGGCGTTGCGGATCTCGCGGGCGAACCTCATGGCTTTTTGGGCCAGGAGGGGGTTGGGAGAGTCCTTCAGCCTGCGGTAGCCTTTGAGCCAGACCTCCACCACGCGGTAGATGCTCGGGCCAAGCCTCTGGAAGTCCTCCTCGAAGCACCGCTTCTGGATGGCCTCGATCTCGGCCGGGGAGAGGCACGGGTGCTTGATCATGGTGGAGAAGCCGTCCGCCTTGCGGCAGTAGGCCTCCAGGCTCGCGCGCAGATCCTCCCTCAGACGGCCCTCCCTCATGACCCTCTCGTAGAAGGGGGTCCCCGGGGTGGGGCCATAGATCAAAAACTGCGAGAGGCAGGGCTTGAGGGCCAAGAGCCCCTCCAGCTCCCGGGCCGCCACCTCATGGTCCTGGTAGTCGAAACCCACGATCATGGAGGCCAGGATCGTGATGCCGTGCTCGCGAAATTCCCTGAAGATCTCCGGCACGGGCCGGCCCATTTGCTTGGCGTAACCCGAACGCGTCCCCTCATAGCCGATCCAGAAGCCGTCTATGCCCATCTCCAGGATCTCCTCCACCTTGTACTGGCTGATCGCGCGCACGCTGGAGAAGACGAAAAGGGAAATGGGCCTGCCCCCCTTGAGGACGCAGTCCCTGAACTCCAGGGCCCTCTTCTTGTTGAGAAGGAAATCCTCGTCCAGGACCACGAGGGACATCCGCGGGTCCAGGTCCAGGTAGCGCTCGACGACGGCGTAGATGTCCTTGCCCTCCGGGAGCAGCCTGATGTGCCTGCGGCGGAAGAAGTGGGAGGTGCAGCAGAAGTCGCAGCCGTTGGGGCAGCCCAGGCCGGCGAAGATCATGCCCGTGCTCGAGACCGGCAGGGAGAAAAGGCGCAGCCGGCTCACGACCAGGGGATGGCGAAAGGGCATGGGGATGGGGGGCTCCCCCAGGAGTCTGCGGAAGAAGGCCACCCCCTCCTCGCGGCAAACGAAATCCGAGTAGGGCCTCAGGACCTCCTCGGGAAGAACAGTCCCGTAGCCTCCCAGGACGATCTTGGTCTTCGGGGAATGCTCCCGGATCAGGGCCACCACCTCCTTCATCTTGTGGAAGAGGGCCAGCAGGAAGGAGACCCCAACGTAGTCATAGCCCTTCTTGAGCTCGCGGATGAGCTCCTCCCGGCTCGGGTACTGGAGCACCACGCAGGGGGCCTCCAGGTTCTCGGCGATGTATTCCAGGGAGAAGTGTAGGTGCAGGGCCCTGGGGCTGAATATCCCCTGGGCCCTGGTCACCTGGCCGTGGAGGAGCTCGTAGCCCACGCTCGGGGCATCCCCGTAAGCGGGGCCGAGAGGGCGGCAGACGCTGGTGAGCAAAATCTTCACTGGATATTATCATACCAACAGTCATGGAGGAGGCCGCGTCTCATCTGCGCCGCGGATGGGAACGGCCGGTCCCGGCGCTGCCGCAGCCCGCGCTGTGATATAATCCCTCATTGCCTTGAAGGAACAAGACCCCTGTCGCTCCCCGAAAGCGCAAGCGCAGCCCGAGCTCTCCGTGGTCGTCCCTGCGCTCAACGAGGAGGCAGCCATCGGGGCCCTGGTCCGCTCCCTGCGCCAAGCGGCCGGGCTGCTGGGCCTCGGCTGCGAGGTGATCGTGGTGGATGGAGGCTCCTCGGATCAGACCAGGAAACGGGCCGAGGAAGCCGGAGCGCGCGTTCTGCCTCAATCCTCCAGGGGATTCGGGGGAGCCCTGCGCGAGGGCTTCGCGGCAGCGCGCGGCGAGTACATCCTGACGATGGACGGGGACGGCTCCCATTCGCCCGAGTTCTTCCCACGGATGTGGTCCAAGCGGAGGGAAGCGGACCTCGTCATCGGCTCGCGCTACGTCCCCGGAGGCTCGGCGGGGATGCCCCTCGTCCGGGGCTTGATGAGCCGCATTCTCAACCTGATCTTCAAGCTCGTCCTGCGCCTGCCCCTGGAGGATTCCTCCAGCGGCTACCGCCTCTACCGGGCCTCGGCGCTCCAAGGGCTCCCTCTGCGCGCCTCGGGATTCGAGTTTCAGCAGGAGGCGCTCCTGGAGATACTGGCCAGGGGCGGGAGGACGGCCGAGGTGCCGATCCGCTACCTCTGGAGGGAGGCCGGGAAATCCAAGGCTCGCGTCTTGGCCTTCGGCCCAGGCTACGCGCGAACCATCGCTCGCCATTGGGGCCTGAAGCCCTCCCCGGGCAAGGCGGAAAACCCCTGAGACGCTCCTGGATCCCGGGGCGGGAGCCTCAACGATGCGCCTTGTTCGCGTTCAGGGCCCCTCGGCCCGGATCCGTGCTAACGTCCTTACTGTTAGGTCTACTAACGTTGTGAGCGTTAAAAAAGCAACTGGGCCCTCGCCGGCGCCCCATGGCAACTTCGGCAAAGAGCCCGAGGTCAGGGAGGGTCCCTATGAGTTGAGTACGACGATCTCCCAGCCTGAGTCTCCAGGGGCCTTGGAGCTTGGCCCCCAAGCCACCGCGCAGGCGGAAGCGGGAAGCTACTTGAGGACCCGATAGACAGTCTTGGGGGAGATCCTGAGGTAGCGGGCGATCTCGGAGGCTGAGTGGCCCTGGCGGCGCCAGAGGCGGATGCACTCGTCCCTGAGCCGGCAGGTCTTGCAGGCCAGGCGCGCCCCCTGCTTGGGGATCCAGACCCTCCTTCCCCCGAAGGCGCGCTGGAGGAATGCGAAGGTCCTGGACCCCACGAGGCGCAGCAGCAGGGCCGCGTCGGAATCCTTGCCCGCGTGGGCATCGGGGCAGGCGATGGGCCTCATCTCTGCCTCCCCTTGAGGTGGGCGGCCAGGGCCGAGGCGTTCCTCATCCAGATGGCGCCCCTCTCGGTCGCGATCCAGCCCCTCCTGCGGAAGAAGGCCAGGACCCGGAAGACGGTCTCCAGGGCCGTCCCGGCCTGGACAGCCAGGGCCTGGCGGGTGGCCGGGATGCGGGAGCCTGAGCTGCGGTGGAAGCGCAGGAGAAGCTCCCCCACCCTCTGCCTGGCGCTCTCCCGCCCGAAGCACACCAGCCTCTGCATGGAGCGCAGGCGCTTGGCGCAGAGGGCGCAGGCTTCACGGGCCAACGGGGGATAGCGCGCAAAGAGCCTGTCGAAGGCCTCGTCCTGGATGCGCACGGCCCTCGTCTCAGCCTCGGCCATGGCCGTGCAGGGATAGGTCCGGCGCTCCCCTCCTAGGCGGCAGAAGAGGCCGAAGAGATCCCCGCGGCCAAGGAGCTCCACCTGCATCAGCCTGGAACGCGACAGATAGGACACGATCCGGACCCTTCCTGAGTGGACCAGCCAGGAGCATCCGGCCGCATCCCCCTCGCTGAAGACGATCTCCCCCCGGCCGAAGCGGTGGAGGCTAAAGGACCTGGCCAGGGATTCCCGCTCCTGGGCCGGCAGGCCGCTGAAGGGCTGAGCCCCGGCCAGAAGCTCGGAAATCTCCTGGGCTTGCATGCCGTGTGTTTATGCAACGTTCCTGCCCTGCGGATCCGGAACCGGCTCACGAACGGACTTCGCGCGGGACCGGCCGCAGGTCGCAGAGTGGATGCAGAGCCGGGTAATCCCTCCAGACCCCGCCGCAGCGGCTCCTAAGGAAGCAGGCGGAGCAGGCCTGGGGGTGGAACTTCATGGCGTCCTCCTTGCGCCCCAGCTCGGCCTCGCAGTACTCCACGCAGCTCGAAAGCCTCCTGTGCCAACCCCCGATGCAGAGGGGAAGGCCGCAGTAGGGATTGTTGACCAGGAGCCCCAGGCTTCCGGCCTTCTCCAAGGCCAGCTCCACGAAGGGAGAAAGCTCCCCGTAGCGCGGAAGGAGGAAGCGGTTCCTCCAGGCGCGGCCATGGGGCTGGACCACGGAAAGGGACACCGAGGCCAGTCCGGGCAGGGCTCTGGCCGCGAACTCCATGTAACCAGGAAGAAGACGGAAGCTCAAGGCCGTCACCACTGGATTCAGGGTGACCTCCAGGCCTTCCTCGAGAAGCCCGCGGACGGCCTCCAGGCAGGCCTTGAATGCTCCTGGAAAGCGGACCAGGAAGTCGTGGAGCTTGGGATTCTGGGAATGAAGCCCCACGAAGGCATGAGTCAGGCCCGCGAGCCTCAGGGCCTTGATCCTCGGCCTCCTCAGGAGGATCCCGTTGGTCTGGAGCTCCACGATCTTGATCCCGGAGGCGCGGGCACGGCTTATGAGCTCCTCCAGGTCAGGCCTCAGGGTGGGCTCCCCCCCGCTCAGGTCAAGCCGCTCGGCACAGGAGGAGATCCCTAGGATGGCCCTCTTGGCCTCCTGGGTGCTCATCCTGAGCGGGAAACCCCCTTGCTCCCAGGGCACGTTGCAGAAGAGACAGGCCGCGTTGCAGCCCAGGCCCAGCCTGAGCAGGGCATAGCGCCGGTTCTCCTCCAGGTCCGCCCTCCTTGGCCCGGGTGTCATGGATGCTCCCCCAGGGGCTTAAACTCCCCGAAGCCGTAGAGCCTGACGTAAGTCCTCCAGATCCCCTCGCAGCCGGAAAAGTGCCTGCAGGAGCGGCAGGAGGGGGCCATGGTCTTGAGTACGTCGCGCTTTCTCTCCTGCCAGAGGAAGCGCTCCCGACCCCCTCTGTCATGCGGCGAGCTTACCTCGTTGGGGGGGTCCAGGGAAGCCTCGTCAAGGTACTTGGCCGCGAGGTAGCGCCCAAGGCGGGGGGAAACGACCAGGCTGAGGGCGCACCTGGGAACGCCTCCGAAGCTCAGGCGCAGCCCCCAACGCTTCTCGTTCAAGAGGAGTATCCTGAGGATCTCCGGCATGGCCTCCCTGTAGGCCGGGACCCAGGCCCTGGCCTCAGGATGGCCCTGCTCCCACTCGTCAGGGGGCCAGATGTAGTTGAACCTGATGTCCCTCACCCCCAGGCCTGAGTAGAAGAGGACGTAACCCCCCATCTCCCCCAGGGTCCTGCGGCTCAGGACGGGGTTGAGTGAAAGCTTGTCCGGCAGGAGCCCCTCCCGGGAGAGGGCCAGGAGGTTGGAGACCGCAGCGAGCTTGCGCGCGAAGTTCCCAGGCACCCCGGTGATGAGGTCCTCCAGCTCCTGCCTGTGGCTGTGGACCGATAGAGTGACCCTGGTCATTCCGGCCGAGACCAGGCTCCTGCAGAACCCTGGGTCCGAGAGCCTGGTCCCGTTGGAGCAGAGGGAGATGCGAGAGTATCCCAGGCTCCTGGCATAGCCGACGCATTCCAGGATATGGGGGTAGACCGTGGGCTCCCCGCCCAGGAAGCCGAGGGAGCGGCAGCCCCTCAGGTAAAAATGGCGCAGCTCCTCCTTCACCTCCTCGATCGGCATCCAGGGCCCCTTCCTGTCGCGCAGGTCCCCGCTGATGCAGAAGACGCAGCGATTGTTGCAGAGCTTGCCCAGGTTGATCTCGACGCGGCCTCCTGCCGGCCGGCTCACGGACAGGCCTCCAGGGAGCGGACGAAACCGGTCAGGGCCCTGTCAGCCTCGAAGGCCAAAGCCCTCCGAGGCCCCAGGCAGCCCCTCAGGGCCTCTCCAAGCTCCTCCTGGGCAAGGGCCCTGATCAGGCCCGGCCGCCTCAAATCGCCCAGGAGTAGCCGGCCCGGGTCCTGGACCCAGCGGGCGAGCACCAGGTTCGAGGCGTAGACCCTGCCGTCAGTGTCCACCACGGTGCCCTCGTTGTAGAGGGGGACTCGCCCCCATCTTCCCAGGTTCTCGATCCTGAGTGCCATCCCTGAGCGGCGCAGCCCCTGGATCATCCGGCCAAGCCCTGCGAAGGTCCTTCCGAGCTCCGAGAGCTGCTCTGGCTTCCAGGAAACGAAGTAGGCGGGCAGGAAGTTGAAGCGCCTAAGGCCCAGGCGCGCCGCCTCCCCGAAGCGCCTGAGGGCGGCGGGGGCAGGCTCCCCTGGAGGGATCAGGAAGTTGAGGGAGACATTGGGGAGCAAGGGGATCCAGGGGGAGAGGCTGGAGAGGCGCACCTCCACCTCAGGGCAGCGGCTGAGGACGCTGCAGAGGCACCTGTCCAGGAGAGCCCCGTTCGTGCAAAGCTCGAGAGGGCCTCCGAGGCGCCTTGAGGCGGCCACTGCCTCAAGGACAAGGTCAGGCCTCAGGAGGGGCTCCCCCCCGAAGAGCTTGACTCCTCGCTGGGCCACCCTGCTCCCAAGCTCCTGGAGGGCCTTGCGCAGCAGGGCCGGGCTCATGTCCCTGTCCGCAAAGCCCTGGGGGCAGTAGCCGCAGCGCAGGGGGCAGCGGCGCG
>CAYLZQ010000025.1:0-11229 GCA_964388045.1 uncultured Elusimicrobia bacterium
TCAGGGCAAGCGGAGGGGAGTGCCCGCCTCCCCCCGGAGGAGGGGCCTGGGAGGGAGGCTGGCTCCCCTGCGCGTCCATGGCATCCGAGATATCATGGAGGATCTCGATGCGCCTGCGGGTCTCGGGATGGGTCAGGAAGAGGTCGAAGAGGAAGTCGTCCCCCCTGCCCTCAGGGGTCCCACCGCCCCAGGCTCCCTCGCGGAGTTGCTGCAAAGGGTTGACCGTAAAGAGATGGGCCGTTGCTGCCAGTTGAGGCAGGCGCGAGGGCTCAAGGCCAAGCTCCCTGGGCGCCCGCCAGGTGGTCAGCATGCCCAGGGCCAGGGCCAGGGCCTGGGGATCGCGGCTCAGCCCGGCCCCGTCCTCGTCCGCCATCCCCTCGTTGGCCCGCGAGGCCGCGAGCTGGGTGATCTGGAAGACCAGAGGGGCCCAGAGGGCGGCCAGTAGGCGCAGGAGGAAGGGCAGGGCAGCCCCTGCTGGAACGAGCTCCAGGGCCTGAGGCTTGGAGCCCTCGGCAGCCCTGAGATTCCGGACGCTGGAGGCAGGGGCCAGCACAGCCTTGAGCCGCCGGCCGGCGGCCTCCAGGCGCCTGAGGGCCCAAAGCACCCCGTTGGAGGCGAAGGCGACTGCAGAGGAGATGGCCGCGGCTATGCTGCCCAGCAGGATGTGGCGGTCCATCACGTGGCTGAACTCGTGCGCCAGGACCGCCCTGAGCAGGCGCTTTCCAAGCTTCCTCAAGTCGGCCGGATCGGCCTTCAGCACCGCCTCGGCCGCTTCCCGGGGAGTGGCCTGGGGAGGAACTCCTGGAAGGGAGCCTGCCATGGCCTTGCGGAAGACCCTGAAGGGCTTGCCCGAGGGATCCACTGAAGCCAGCAGCCGGACCAGGCCCTGCCTGAGGTTTTCCGGCTCAAGGGTCATGGCCTTGATTCCGCTGGTGATGAAGACCAGGGCCTTGAAGGGGCTGCGGCCCGTGGCCGCCGCGTTGGGGACCTCGAGGAGCGCCACGGCCAGCTCAGGGAGTGGGATCGGCTTTTGGCCCTTCCCTTGCCGCTCCGCGTTGATGCTGTCCTTGAACTCGCGCATGATCTGGAAGAGCTCTGGGTCCTTGCTTTCCTCGGCAGGACTGGCCTTCATGAGCTTCTTGACGATCCAGGTGGAGAAGAAAAACGGGATGGCTGCCAGGCCTGCGGCGATCGCCAGGTTCGTGAAGAGGCTGGCCATCCCGGAGATGAACTGCCCCACAGCCAAACCCAGGACCCCCATGGTGACCAGGAGGAGAGCGACCTTGAGCCTGTAATGCAAGGCGGGCCAACGCGGGGGAGCCTGCTGAGCCAGTTCCGGATGCGGGACAGGCGGAGCCCGGGTGGAGGGGGCGGGCGCGGACTGAGGGAGAATCCTTCCCAAGAGCCACTCGGCCGCTCGCGCCGCCCTCTCAGGGGCGAAGGCCAGGACCAGGAAAGTGAGGGGGCTGGCAAAGCCTGTGAGCGCCGTATAGGCCAGGAGCCCCGCGAAGAGGAGGTTGAAGTTGAGAAGGAACTTCAGGATCCTCTTCCAGGCCGGGCCCTTGCCTCCCCGCGAGGGAAGGGGCCACCCCTCGCCCAGGAAATTCCAGGCCAGGAAGGCCAGGTTGGCGTGGACAGCCCCGTAGCCTGTGAGGAGGGCGAAGACCACTCCCAGCATCACCCACTGGAAGACAGGGAAGCGGAGCTTGCGCAGAAAGCCCGGCACCTCGAAGGCCTCGCCCGTCTCAGCCGAGTGGACGAGGCGGCCCAGAAAAAAGGCCAGGGTGGTCATGACCGGCAGGGAGAGCATTCCCAACAGGGAACCCAGACCGAGCCCGCCCAAGGAAGAGACCCCGAGGACTGCGGGAACCAGGCTCAAAGTCCCCCAGAGCATGACGTTGTCCAAAAGCCAGGAGCCCCCCCCCTGCCTGGCCAGGAGCCTGGCGCTCAAGAGGCCTGCCGCCGCGGCTCCGGCAGCCGCCCAGTGCCAGGGCGAAAGAGAGAGAAAGCCCGCCAGGGAAGCAAACCCCAGGTTCGAGGCCGCTATAAAGCCGGCCCCCAGGAAAGCCCCGACCGCCAGGTCCAGGACCCACTTGACTTTGACGAGTCTCTGGGAGTCGCGCAGGGAGAGGCGGTAGCGCGCGTAGAGCCCCAGAGGCAGGACAAGGGCCCCGGAGAGCACGGCCCAGAGGGCCGCTTCAGGGACCAGCCCGAAGGAAGAGGGAATGAAAGCGGAGGAAAGGGCCTGAAGACCGACCACTCCCAGGCCCGAGCCCATGATCCTCAGCAGGGCTTTCAGGAGGCCAAGGGGCCTGCCTCCCCTGGGGGACTCGCCTAAGGACTGGGGCGGGACCCTGGGAGGGGGCGGCCCGCGCGAGACAAATCCCTCCTGGGAGGAGGGGAGCAAGCCTCCCTCTCCGTGCAAGGGAATGGGGCCGTAGGCCGCAATGGGCTCCCCCTGCGAGGCCCTGGTCTCAAGGCCCAGGATGCGGTCCATGGCGCCCTGGCCCCAGGCCCGCGCCTCCCCCTCCGGCATCGCGGCGACCTTGCCGGGACTGAGGGAAAGCGAATCCTTCTCGTTGAGCAGCTCGGGGAGGCTCGCAGCCGCCCGGGAGGGCCGGCTTCCTCTAGCGGCGGGAAAAACCCTGCCCCCTCCCGAGTCGAAAGCCGGCGCTGCCCCCCCTCCTTCCCGGGGAAAAGCGCTCCCCTGAGTCGCAAAGAAAATTGACTCGGGAAGCCACGGAGAGGGAAGGCAAGCAAGGCGACCGTCCTGGCCGCCAATCGAAGCCGATCCTCCCAGGGAAACCTGAGGGGCTCCCAACTGCCCCCAGATCCGAAGCGGACGCCCCGCAGGCCGGGAGCGGGAGCTCCCAAGCATCTGTCCGGCTGCCGCGTATCCGGGAAGCCCCGAGGTCGCCACCAGGCAAGCGACCACAGCGGAGGCCGCCAGCTTCTTCATGGTCATCCGCAATTCTACCGAAGCGGGCAAAGAGTCAGTGCGGGTCGAAGGGCCCAAGGAACCTCGGACATTGGGCCCAGGGCTTCCTGGGTCCGCGGGCTCAGCTACTCGTGCCTGGACTTGAAGGCGGCCAGAACCTGGGGAAGGGTGGTGCGCGGGGTGTCGTAGAGACAGAACCAGAGGTCTCCCTGGGCGGCCATGGCCCTGGCCGCCCTGCGCGCTGTCAGCGGCTCCAGGGAGCCTACGAAAAGGACCAGGGGACCGAAGTAAAACTCAAGCCCAAACTTGGAGAAGGCCCTCTCGAACCAAGCCGGGGTGGCGGCAAGAAGGGAGAACTCGCGGCCGTCGCTCACCCGCACCTGAACCACGCCGCAGGCCTGCGCCGGACGACGCGGGGGATAGGCCTCGGTCAGGGCGACCGAGACCACGCGTAGAGCCTCGGCCTGACCCCCGCCGGGGGACCCGAGGGTCCGCCCGACCCACGAAACCCTGCCCCGGGAGTTGTAGTAGCGCAGCCAGTATCCCCCCATCTCATGCGCCATGGCCTCGATGGCCCGCCGGACCGTCCCCTTCTCCATGCGCGAAACGAAGAGAGAAGGAGTCCCGAACGCGAAATCCCAGCAGCTCTCGCTGAGCCAGCGCCCAGGCTCCTCCGGGGTGGCCACGGCGAAGGAGGAGAGGCTTCCGTCCTCCAGATGGACCCGGAGGAGCCCCGCGCGAGGCTGGCGAGGCACTCCCTGAGGAGCCTCTCCGACCTGGCCAGGCGCGGAGCCCCCTGAGCCCTTCAAGAACTCGATCGCGCGGACTCGTACGACCACCTGCGAATTCTAACAATTTTTGCCGGCACCCCATGGACCCACTCCTGCCTGGGCCGATTGCCTTGCCCTTTTTAGGACCTGGGACCCATCAGCGGTCCGAAGGGCGAATGATAAAATGGCTTCGCTTTCAAAGCCAAAATCCAGCGAGGTCTTTCAAGATGAGAACTCTCCTAGCCCTTCTCCTCCTCTCCCTCTCAGGAGCCCTCAACCCGCTCCAGGCCGCTTCCCAGAGGACCATCCCGGTCTCTGTCCAGAGGGTCCAGCTTTCCTTCATCCCGACCACAGGCCGGCTTCTCAATGCGGAGGGCCAGAGGATGAGGCGGTCCCTGATCTGGAGCGACTCCAAGTCCCAGGCCTTCCACCTTGACCGCAAAACCATCCTAAGGCTCTACACGGGTCCCCGCTACCAGAAGGGGAAGTGGAAGCTGCCCGAGGCCAAGGTGGCGGAGATGGGGCGGGAGGAAGTCGAGAAACTCAGGCACTGGGCCCAGCTCGGGGCCGCCCTGCCAGTGGTCGAAACAGGAACGACCCAGGAAGGCGTCTTCTACGCTGTCCTTGAAAAGCCCAAGCGCGGGGCCTCCGGGACCTACCTGGTCAAGAACGGAAGGTTCGCCGAGATGAAGGTCAAGATGGAGCGCCTGGTCCAGAGCCTGGTGGATAACGGCTGGCAACTCGGCACCTTCAACCCGACCCAGGTCTACATGGAGGGCAGCAGGCAGCAGCGGGCCCTCCTGATCAAGGCCTATGCCTATGACGGACCCGCGAGGGCCCAAGCCGCCCTGGGGGACTATTATAAGGAAGGGCTCGAGCTCTTCAACGCCTTCTCAGAGATGGTTCCCACCCTGAAGGCCAACGGCCCTCCCCTCTCCAATGGTGAAAAGACCTCTGATAGGGTCCAGATCGCGCGCATGATCCTGGAGGCCATCCGCACCGGGACAACGGTCCGGGTGGTCTACGCGGAGAAAAACCAGCAGAAAATCTTCCACGCCCTTCCCCTTCCCGCGAGCCTCAGGCACAACGACTTCCTCAAGGGCTACATCCGCGCCATCCTCTTCCCTGAGAAGGACTCCTCGCGCAAACCCTACACCCTGCGCCTGGACCACATCCGGGAGGCGCAGTTCCTGCGGCCGGAGGCTCCGGCAGCCCCCCTTGCCGATGAGGACGTCCACGCCGTGGCCTACAAAGTGGCGGTGGACAAGGGGAGAAAAAACTACAGGGCCACGCTCAGAAAAGCCGAGGACTTCCTGAGAAGGCGCGGGGCAAGCCCTGAGCAGCTCCAGCTATTCCGGGAGCGCCTGGAGAGCTTCCAGCCCAGGGGCGGCCAGGCCCCAAAGCGCAGGGCCTTCACGGACCAGGAGGTGCTCGCCCTGGCCGCGGGAGTCATCTTCCACAAGGGCTACCCCTGGTCCGAGACAGAATACAACTCCTTCCTCTCCCCGGCAGCGGACAAGCTGGCCGAGGAGGGTGCGAGCTTCGAGCAGATGATCCTCTTCTTCAAGACCTGCCGCGAGGCGCCCGTCAAGCAAGGACGCTTCAACTCCTGGTCCGGCGACTAAGAGCCTATCCCAATACCATCCTCCGTCGCGAAATCGCGGATAGCGTGCCGAGCCGAGGCGCGCGAGACGAGCATACTGAACGGCAGGAAGTATGTGAGTCGAGCGCAACGAAGGCGCAGGCCGCTAGCCACGATTGCAGCAGGAGCAGGGTATTGGGATAGGCTCTAAGAGTCCCCGCCGCCCGGCGGGGACTGAGGCTGGCACATCCGATAGCCTACCTCTAGTATACACGGCAAGATATTCGCTAATGGTTTTCCCGCAAAGAAATCCAAGAATTCTTGCCGTGTAGGACCTTAAATAATCCTTTAGGATCGTGCGCTTTGCGCACGATCCTATAAACGGCCGTTAAGGCTTTGCGGCGAGCATCATATGGAGGGGCTCCAACCGGCGCGTAAAGGGGTTGAGCTTGAGCCCCAGGATCTCCAGAGTGATAGAACCCAGGAGCGCGGCGTCTGAGGGTTCTCCGAGGATGACCGGAGTATGGGACTCGAGCTCCATGATCTGGATGCGGCACTCGGAGATTTTTCTCCTGACCTCCGTCCCATCGGCCAGCGTGAAGGCCATCTCGCGGCGGGGCTTAA
Organism: uncultured Elusimicrobia bacterium; assembly: GCA_964388045.1. Classification (GTDB taxonomy): domain Bacteria; phylum Elusimicrobiota; class Elusimicrobia; order UBA1565; family UBA9628; genus CAYLZQ01. The sequence goes on from CAYLZQ010000025.1 coordinate 5,915, forward strand.
GCCCCAGGCGGCGCCAGATCGGATGCGGCAGAACCGTGAGGCTGGCCCCGCTGTCAACAAGAAATTTGAGCGCGGCGCGGCCCTTCGGTGCCAAGGCCACGGCAGGCACGTAGGTTAGGCCCATTGTCTTCACCCTCCTAGTATAACAGATTGCTCCGGCGGGTCAAGTCGGTCGTGACAGTCCGACTCCCTCATATATACGATTCAGGTCATCCCTAAGTTCCATCCCTTTTTCTTGCCTTGACGGCCCGGGGGGCATTTGTTAGGATGCCGCTCGTCGCGATCTCGGCTTGGGAGGTTTGGAATGAAAAGCTCATGGAAGGCGGCCCTCGGCGCGTTGGCGTTCTCTTTTCTTGCTCCCCTGCCCCTGCTGGCGGGGACCAGCCTGGAAGCCCTCAAGTCCGCTTCCCTCATGAGCGCATGGGAATCCGCTCTCAATGCCCCCTTGCCGACGGCGCCCGTCCCTGGACGGCAGGCCATCCCAAGGCTGGAGCCCCAGGCGGAGGTTCAAACCTACCAGCGCGGAGGCTACACCTGGAAGCTGGACGCTGAAAGCGCCTCGGAGGAGGCTGCCAGGAACCTGCAGTCAGCGGGGCTCGCGGTCTTGAGCGTCCAGATACTGGAGGAGCCGGGAGAACCCAGGACCTACGCCTTCCGGATCGACTATAGGGATTTCGAGGAGAGCGGATTCCCCCCTCGCTCGATCGAGACCTACACGAGCGGAGCCTATTCCTGGTCCTCGGACGCCGAGAGCGAGCTTGCCCGCGCCAAGGCGAACCTGGAGGCCGCCGGCTACGTCATCATCCTCGGGCAGGTCCTGCGCCAGGAACGCTATCCCTGGAACTACTTCTACCGGGTGGACTACGTGCGCGGAAGGCAAAACCCGGGAGGGCCCGTCTACATCTATACCAGCCGCCTCTACCCTGTGGCGGCCGAGGCCCAGCGCGACATGATCGTCATGGAGTACCAACTCAGGGCCCAGGGATACCGGATCTACGGCTCGATACTCTACCGGGACGCGCGCACGGGCTATTTCTTCTTCCAGATCAGGTACGGAAGGTCCTAAAAAGAAACCCCGTCTTGGCCCGAGGCCACGGCCTGGAGAATCCTGGGGATCCATTCCCGCCAGGGGCCAGGGGCCACGTAGGCGTTCCTCATCAGGGGATCTGCCCAGCCGCCCACGCTCAGGGTCAGGGCCCCCTTGAGCCGCCCCTTCTCCATGTTGCGGTCCGTGGCATTTCCGGTCAGAGGGGCCGGCCTGCCGCTCAGCCACTCGCCGACACGCTTGAGGAGCGCCGTCAAATCCCCCGCAAACCCCGAATAGGTCTTGTGCCCCGGGGCGTACATGCTGTCGCCCAGGATCAGGGCCTCCTCCGCCCGGACCCCAAAAAGCTTGGAGATACGGTCCACGGCCCAGGACTTGTCTATCTTGTCCACGGTGACATAAGGGGGGTTGGCCGGGTTCTTGGCCAGGCGGGGGTTCGCCTGGTAGCGGACACCGCGCCTGGCGAGCTCTTTCTGGAGGATCTTGGCGACCGCGATCACGGTCGAGGCTGGGGTCCCGACCTTGAGGATGAGCCCGAAGGAAAGGGGAGCCATGTCCTGAAACTCCAGGGCGGTCCCGAGCTCGGCCAGCCTGGCCACGGTCGCCTCAGCCGCCTTCAGGATGGCCTCCTTCTCTTGCTCGCTGTAGGGGGGCTCCGGATAAAGGACCCGAGGCTCGCCCTTCTCGTCGTAGCGGAAGATGAAGCCGTCCTTCTTGCTCGCCGCCACGATCCCGGCCATTTCCCCGGGAGGGATGGTTGAGAGTGAGTCCAGGATGGACACGTCATGGGGCCCGGGGGCGAAGCTGGGGCGGTCCGAGACGACGAAGAAGAGCTTGCCGGCCCTGCGCACGGCCAGGATCAGGCCTACGACCTCCTGGGAGAGGGGCAGGCTGTTGGTCCCCAGGGTCTCGTCGTAATCGGAGAAGACCGCCCTCTTGGCCGCGGCAACGGCGAGAATACGCGCAAAGAGCCTCTCGCCGGCTATGGGAAGGCTCAGGGACATTCCAAAGAAAGTGGCGATGGCGGCCAAGGCCTTTCGGCGGAACTCGTAGGAAATAAGGCTCTCAACCCCCTGGGGCCTGCCCGAGCCCTCCCCTGAGGCCGCGGGAGGAGCCGGGGGTTGATTCGAGGAGGCTCCTCCATCCCCCGCGCTCGAAAACAGGAAGCCCTGGCTGGTCCCAGAGAGGGACTGGCCAGGGAAAACAGGGACCTCCACGACGCCCCAGGCGGAATCAGCGCCCTGGAGGATGTCCGACATGCCTTGGCCTGCGGAGGCCTTGGATTCCTCCCCAGCCGAGGGATCAGAGGCCAGGTTGAGCTGAGGCTCAAGATTCCGGCCCATCTCCAGGAGGGCACCGGGCTGTTTATGGGATGGGGCTGCCTCGAGCCATGCCCGGGAATCAGGCAGGACGCCGGAGTCCTGGCCTTGGGACCCTGGCAGAATCAAGGAAGCTGGAGGGATCCCTCCCGCCTTGCGGAGAAGATCCCCAGGCAATGGAGCGGGAGAGAAAGCGCCAAGTCCCTGGGGGCCTTGCCGGGAAAAAGTCTGAGAGAGGCGATTGCGGATCGGACCCCTGCCCTGGAAACCAGCGGCCAGGGCCTGATAGGATTTTAGGCCTGGACTCAAGAGCAAGAGGGCCAGCGCAAGGGAAGTCAGCCTCCGCAAGGAAGTCGTCATCATCTCAGATTCGCCTCGCTTGAAAGGAAGTCCGGGAAAGCCCGGGCAAGAACCTGGGCGCGAACAGAAAGACCAGGCCGGAGAGGCCGAAGGCCGCGCTCATCGGCACGAGCAGGCCCGGGAAAATCGGATGGAACAAGCCTGCATTGGCTCCGAGCAGGGCAAAACCCAGGGAGATCGCGGCGTTAAAAAGAGCGCCCTGCGCGCCCATGGACTCCCCGATTTTCTCTCCTGCGTTATTCTGGAAGTAACTCGTCAGGGTGACGAGGTTCGGGGCGTAGGAAAAGCCGATCATCAGGACCGAGGCGAAGAGCACGGGGAGGTTGCCCCAGAAAACCAGGGGAAGCAAGATGAAGGAAAAGCCCGCCCAGGTCCATCGCAGCCAGCCGCGGTCGGTCAGCCTCGATGCCAGGGCCATCAAGAGGGCGCCCAAGCCCATTGCAAGACCGGCGGCCAGGAAGCTCCCGGGGAAAAGGCTGCCCCAGACCCAGACCCCGGTCACGGCCAGGATAACGGCCTGGAGCAGGCGCTGGAGGGGGATGCGCCCGATGTGAGGTTCCAACAGACTCGAGCTGGAGAGCATCTGACCCAGGAAGAAGAGCCCCATCAGCTTGCCGTAGAGGAGGGCCTTGGCGGATTCACCCACCAGGGCCTTGGCCATCTCCTGGAGGGCGAAATACTGGAAGGGCTGAAGGAGAAAAGCGCCCAGGGCGAGGAGGAGGGCCGCGTTCCTCAGGGGCTTGCTGGCCCAGAGGGCCTTGAAGGCCTTGGTCCTTGAGATCAGCCACATGAGGGCCGCGGCGATCGGGATCGCCGAGCGCAGCAGGAGAAAGGAGAAAACAGCCGCGCCGAGCAGGATGAGCTCCCCCGCATGACCCTTGAGGAAGGCCAGGACGGTCCGCGCTCCCTGCCCGAGGGGAGGACCCTTGGGCCGCTGGGGCGAGGCCTTGGGCAGCATGAACCAGGCCACGGGCAGGACGATCAGGGCATGAATGGCCGCGGAGATATAATAGGGGAGGAGCAGGCTATGGCGGTCCAGGGTGGCGCCCAGGCCCGCGAGCCCCAGCAGGACCATGATCGAAAAATAGTTGATCTGGAGCAGGCTGTTGACCGTGCGCACTTTCCCTTCGCCGGCCAGGTGGGGGACATAGCTGTTCTCAGTGGTCATGATCGAGGAGTTGGTCCAGGAGGTGGCCACCGAGCCCACAAGGAGGGTCCAAAAATTGAGGCTGTCGAGCCAGACGAAGGCTGGAAGCTGGAGGGCCAGGACGATACGCAGGACCACGTTGATGGCCATGGCCTTCCTGGGGGAGAGCCTCCCGGCGAGGAAACCGGCCGCTGGCCCTGCGGCGATCGAGGCGAGCTGTCCCAGGGCGATCAGGGTCGCGTAGCCGGCAGGCCCGACCACCGGGATCGCGATGAAGGGGAAGGCCAGGGTGGTGCCCCAGAAAGCCACGATGCTGGGCGTTCTCTGGAGGAAAAGGCCGTAGAGGGCTTTTTTGTCCGGAAGCCCTTCGGAAGGTCGCGCGACTGGGACTGCCGGGGCGGCGACGGGACCCGGCTGGCTTGCCTTGCCGAGGAAAACCTGATCCCCCTTCTCTGGCGCAGCCTCTGAGGGCTCCGCGCTTTTGCGCCTGGATCCGCTCCCCAGGAAAAGGGAGTCCAGAGCCTCCCCGCGCTCCCTCTCGTCCTCGGCCAGCGCCAGCCTTTCAGCCCCGGAGCGCAGGGCTTCCTCGGCCCCGGAGCCGCCGGCAGGCAAGGCCCCGGGGATCTTCTGAGAATCCCGGCCCCTGGAGGCAGGGGAAACCGGCAGAGAAGAGGTCCCAGGGACGGAGGGCGACTGTCCGGAGGAGGAAGGAAGGCCCGCATGAGGGAAACCTGCCGGTGCTTCAATGCCCTTGACAGGCTGGCTTGCGCTCCGAAAAAAAGGGCCCTGCCCTTGGAGGGCCGGGACCTTGGAGATCCTGGGAACTCCGGAAGGACGGCCCTGGGAGCCCCTGGCCTGGAAGGCGCCTGCTAGAACCTGATAGCTTCCTGGCCCGGGAGACAAAAGGAGAATCAGCCCGGCCAGCAGGGATGAGGTCAAGGCCCTGGCCAGCCGGGCGCATGGGGTTCTGGCAGCCTCTTTAAGGGCCTGGGCCATTCTCACGAAAATTATACCAGCACCCCCCCTCGCGCTTGCTGGGCCATCCGGGCAAAAAAAACGGGCCTTTCGGCCCAGGCCTGTTGGGCCCAGAGGGGGCCCCCCGGAGCAGGAGATGCAGTGGCTACCTGTTGTTCCGCCTGACCTGGGGATAGGACTCGAAAACGATCATGAACCCCTTGGAACTTCCATCCACCCCAGGGTCGAAGCGCTTGAGATCCGCGATCAGCTCCTCGATGAGCTCCAGGCGCAGGGCCTCCTCGTCCTTGAGGGGATCCCAGAAGCGGGTGGGCGGAAACTGGGCCCCGAGCTCATCGAGGGTGAGGTCCGCGAGCCTTTTGTGCTCGATGGAGAGGACCCGGGTCGTGAAAAGGGTGCGGCGGCTGGTCTTCTTGCCGACCATGACCGTGACGAGGATCCCCGTGAGGATCACCCGCTCTTTCGTTCC
>CAYLZQ010000026.1:0-11018 GCA_964388045.1 uncultured Elusimicrobia bacterium
ATTCTCAGCGACACCTACACGGTGACGAATCTCGATGCCGGAAGCTACCTGGTGCGCGCCAATGCCCCGGGCCTGCCGGCAGTGACTACCGGGCCGGTGACTCTGGCCAGCGACGCGACCGGGGTGAACCTCGTCTTCACAGGCACAGGAGGGGAGATCACTGGGAAGGTCACGGTCGTGGGAGACACCAGCGGCTTTCCGTTCATAGCCCCGGCAGTCCCCTTGAGGCTCTTCGTGAACGCCTGGGCCCCGGGCTCCTTCAACTTCGGCTCCACGATGGTGGTGGTGGCAGCGGGCACGAACGTGGTCAGCACCTATTCGATCAAGGGTCTCGACCCCGGGACCACCTACCAGCTTTACGCCTTCCTGGAGCACCGGGGAGGAGTGAACTTCGAGGCCTCAGTGGGCTTTCCCCTCCTGGCGGCCGCTCAGACTGCGCCGCCGGACACCAACTTCTCCTTCCTGCAGAGCTCGGGGGTGATCGCGGGCACCATCCTTCTTCCAGCCGGGGCCACGGACTTCCTCAACGTGAGCATCTTCGGCGAGACCGTGGCCTCGGCCAGGCCCGAGAACGTGGGCCATCGCTTCGAGATACGCAGCTCCACGGAATTGCCTAACTTTACCTGCGTGCCGGTGGCCGGGGACCCCTCCTCGGGCTACTGCCCCGCCGGAAGCTCGACCGCCACCTTCACGGTCCAGGGCCTCAACACCGAGACAGACGAGGTGACGGTCTTTTACCGGACCACGGGCGAGTTGAAGAAGCGCAGGATCTCGGTCGTGAACGGCTCGACCACGACCGTTTTCGTGGACCTCTCTGGCTTGACCTTCTCGATCTCTGGAGCCATCAACAACCAGATCACCAACTCCCTCTTCAACACAAACCCCAAGATCGCGGCCAACGCCCCCTTCCTGGCTCCTCCCGGCTATCCCCCAGGGCTCTCCTCCACCACGGCCAGGCTGGAGGCGACCCGCCAGGAGATAGGCCAATTCAACGTGGCCGTCTCCACGATCTTCAACCAGGCCGCGACCCGGGTGGGATTTTTGACCGCGGCCGGGACCTACACCATCACGAATGTTTCTCCGGGGGTCTACCTGGTGCGCACTGTGGACCTAAGGGCCTGCGCGACCTGCGAGACCCTGGTCCCCTCCGTCGGAAGGATCGTGCGCCTGTCCACGGCCAGCCTCTCCAACGTCAATCTCACCCTGAGCGACGGCTTCTCGGTCAGCGGCACGATCTCGCTGGATGAGGGCGTCCTGGACTCCCGAACCTTCGAGCTCACTGTCACCAACCGCCGCCAGGAGGTGGTGAGGTCCACCACGGTCTTCCTCGGGGACCAGACCCTGGGCCTCAGGGCCAACTCGGTGGATTACAGCTTCTTAAACCTTCCCGCCGGCGAGTTCTATACCCTGGTCGCGCGCGGAACCCTTTTCCCGATCAAGTACGTGGGCAAGCCGATCAAGTTCCCGGACCCGGCCCTCTCGCCGACCGGCCTCCAGTCGAACCTGGCGAATCAGAACGTCCTGATGCAGAGGGCTGCCTACCTCACGGGGCGGCTCAAGGACGCCAACACAGGGGAGCTGATCACGGCCTTAAACGCGACCCTCCTGGCTCCCAGCTTCAGGATCACGGCCACGGCCAACCCATGGGTCGAGGGAGGATTCGTGGCGGCCGGCTCCTCCGTTGCGGGCAGGCCCATCGAGGGAGACGGCTTTTTCCGGGCGGGCCCCCTGATCCCAGAGATCGCCTACGACCTGAGGCTGGCCCAGGAGAGATGGGACCCGGCCTTCCTGGCGCGCGGAAGCCAGAACTACGCGCCGGTGACCTTGAGCGGGATTTCGCCCCAGCCTGGCGAGATCAGGGACTTGGGGGTGGTGAGCCTCAACCAGGGCCAGTCCCTGAGCGGGACCGTACGCCAATCCACGACCACTGGCCCGACCCTCGGCAACATCAAGGTCACGGCCAGGCCTTCCTTCGGCTTCGTGGATTTTCTCATCCAGACCTTTACGGATTCCCTGGGCCGCTACAGCCTCTGGCTCTCGAGCGCGGTCTCCAACCAGTACGACGTGACCGCCGCCCCCCGCGAAGGCAACCTGGCCTCCAACGGCCTAGTCTACGGCGAGGTGACCCTGCGCAGCGTGAACCTCCAAACCGCGACCACGGTGAACTTCCTCCTTGAGCCCCTGCTCGCCGCGGTCACGGGACAGCTCTTGACCGAGGACGGCGGGGAGCTCAGCTACCCCTTCGGGGAGAAAAAAGGCTTCCCGGCCGCTGCCGTCAACCTCCAGCCGCAGGGGGTGGTCCCCCTCAAGAATCCCCTTGGGGACATCGAGGAGACGACGGATGAGCTGGGCCGCTTCAGGATCGTCGGGCTCTCCACTGGGAGCTTTGCCGCCAGGTTCACCAGCGTAGGCTACAAGATATGCAACGCCACGGTGACGACCACGGCCACGAGCTTCAGCATCTTCGCAGGGACAGGCACGACCTCGGACTGCGTGTCTGGGAGCACCATCACCCTCAGGCGGGGGGCCACGGTCACGGGGCGCATCACCAAGACAGACGGCTCCGCGCCCAACAGCGCCGAGATCGGGGGGATCGCCGCGGCCAATTTCGAGGCCGGCGAATTCGTGGTGGGGAGCGTGGAGGTAGACCCAATCGCCAAAACCGTGGGCGCCTACTCCCTCACCGGATTTGAGCCCGGGATCAGCTACGACATCGTCTTCCTGCCGGCCCAGGCTGGGGACGACATCGCCTTTCCGCCCGAGGGGGCTGACGTGAGCTTCACTGTGGCCGAGACGACAGCGACCAAGACCATCAACCTGACCTTCTCTCCCAAGAAGCCGGAGTGCGTGCTGGCCTCCAAGAAGGCCCTTGGCAACAACCAGTTCCAGGTCCGGATCGAGTGCACCAAGCCCTTGCGCAAGAAGACCGCGGATGACGACGATGAGACCAAGATACTGAAGGTCTCCACCGTCACGAGCACCGGCCAGGTCCTGGCCCCGCCCAACAGCACCGGGCAGCTTTTGGGCAGCAGCATTTCCAGCAACCGCCGGAGGATCACGAAGATCTATCAAGCCGTGGCCGGCGAGACGAGGTTCAGCCTGAGGCTCAAGGCCTTCAGCGAGGCCGTGGACTCGGCTACCGGGGAGAACTTCTCCATAGACAGGATCTTCGACATCTTCGTCGGGCTTGATTCAATCGCGACCGAGAGCATCTCGAACATCAGCGGAGGCTCCGTGAAGCTCGAGCCCACGGCCGGGGAGGAGGCGGAAGGCGACACCGAGGCGGCCGCGCTCGGCTTCGATCCCGGAACCTTCGTGGACGACGCGACCGGAGTCGCGGTCGCCTCCGCGACCGCGGAGGTCAGCATCAGCAAGGGCAAGGACAAGACCTTCGCCGAGACCCTGGCCTTGAAGACCCTGGGCTACGTCCCGGAGAGCCTCAACATCCTCTCCAACCCCTCGGCCTACCCGCCCGAGATGGCCGCGGCCATCGGGGCCTACCGGAAGCTGCGCTTCGGGGTCCTGCAGTCCACCAACACGGTGGGAGGGGCCAGCGCCCTGAGCTCCTTCTACAGCATCTTCCTGCCTGCCTCGATTAGGCACCAGCTCAAGCAGCGGGCCGACCTCACCCTCTCCTACACCCTGGCGGCCTCCTCGGGGCCGGTGGATCCGGACAAGATCAACGTCTGGTTTTTCAACGCGACTCTGGGGCGCTATGTCCTCGAGACGACCGACCGCAGGCTCGACACCATCAACCAGACCATCACCGTGAGCGTGGACCACCTCTCGACCTTCGTGGTGCTGGACTCGACCCCGGTCCTGACAGCCCCGGCCCTGGTCGCGACCGAGAAGATCCTGGCGGTCAACTTCCCCAACCCCTCGGACTGCATCGTCCACTCCAACGTCCCCAGGAACGCCACCCTCTTCGCGGGAGGCGGCACCCACTCCCCCTTCACAGGCACCATGATCCGCTTCGTCCTTCCGGCCGGGGGCTTCCAGGACGCCAGGATCAGGATCTACAACATAGCCGGGGAACTCGTGCGCGCCATGGACCAGGGCTCGCTCGAGGGGGCCAAGACCTACTACACCCCCTGGGACTGCCGCAACAGCTCCGGGCACGCCGTGGCCTCCGGGGTCTACATAGGCGAGGTCGAGTGGGGAGGCCGGAGGGCCTTCTTCAAGATCGCGATCATCAAAGGGAGCGGCCTATGAGGAAAGGGCTTCTGGCGATCCTGCTCCTGATCCTGGCCTCCCCGGCCGGAGCCTTGAACACGCAGGCCGGGACCTCGGGCGCGCAGTTTTTGAAGCTGGGCGCCGGGGCGCGCGCGGGAGCCATGGCCGACTCCTTCTCCGCGATCGCGGACGACGCCTATGCCGCCTACTACAACCCCGGGGGGCTCACCCAGCTCACCGGCTCGGAGTTGGCCGGGGCCCACACCGCCTATTTCCAGGGGATCAGCTACGAGGTCCTCGGCTTCGCCTATCCCTTCGGGAGGCAGGAGAAGCGCTCCCGCCACGCGCTCGCCCTGGGGATCTACCACCTGGGGATCGGGGACATCGAGAGGCGAGCCAGCGACACCACGGACCCGATCGGGACCTTCGGGGCCTCGGACGGGGCCTACAGCCTCTCCTACGCCTATGGGGCCAGCCCCTCCCTGGGCCTGGGGCTGACCGGGAAGTACATCGTGCAGGACATAGACACCTACCACGCCAGGGCTTACGCCTTCGACGCCGGCCTCCTCTACAAGCCCAACCCCGAGGCCTCAAGGCCGGTCAGCCTGGCGGCCGTGCTCAGGAACGCTGGCTCCAGGCCCTCCTTCGTCTCGGGCCAGAGCGACCCCCTGCCCTTCTCGACGACCCTGGGCCTGGGTTACCAGGCCGTGCCCAGGCGCCTGGCCCTGAACCTGGACCTCAGCAAGTACCGCGACACCGGCCTCTTCGTGGCCCTGGGAGGGGAATACAGGCATCCCTTCAGGGAGGGGATCACCGGGGCCCTGCGCTTCGGATACTCCTCGCAGAGGAAGGACAACGACGGGCTCAACGGGGTCGCCCTGGGAGCCGGGATCGGCTTCCACAAGGCCTCCTTCGACTTCGCCTGGGTCCCCTTCGGCCATCTCGGGGACACCTTCCGTTACTCCCTGCTGATCAGGTTTTAGAAATCCGGAGCCGAGGGCGCTGGGCTTCTCGCCTGCCTGAGGCCCTGCTCGTGGAGCTTCTCGAGCTGCTCGGCGGCTTTCCTGAGCGCGCGGCTTCTCTTGGAGGCTTCCCACCTCTCCTGGGGCCCCAGGCCCTCCGCCGGAATCGGCCCCTTGAGGGAGCCCTGGGAGGAACCTGAGCTGGGGGCGTCCCTGAGCTCGGCGACGGAAGGCAGGTCCAGGTCCACGATCTTGAGCTCTATGCTCTGCCCCGAGGCGATCCTGACCACGGCCCTGATCCCACCGTTGGGCTGGGTGAGCTTGCGGCGCCTGATCTGGCGGGTGAGGGGATCCTCGCTGATCGCGGTTGATGCGGTCTGGGGAGAGGAGATGAGATCGAGGCCCCTTGGGTTCTCGGCAAGGCATGGGGCCGCTCCTGCGGCCCAGGCTGCGAGGATCAAGAGCGCGCGCATTCGTTGCATAGGCCAAGGATAGCCGCAATCGCGCGGGCGCGTAAGAGTCTTAGGTCCTGTCTGGAATTAGGGCTTTGGGCCTATTCGGAGTTCGTCCTGATGATCATGCCTCGGGGAGCGAGGGAATCCTCCTCGCTGATCTTCGGGGATTCGTTGAGCTGGTTTTTGGTCTTGTCGAAGAGCCTGTTCATCCTCTCGACACCCCGGGGAAGGGTGTCAAAGGAGCCCTCGCCCCCTGAGATGCCGTCCTCCCCGACGGAAACGGTTTCAACCGCCGGGGTCTTCTTGAGCGGGGGTTCCTGGGACTCCTGAGCCCCGGAGCAGAGATCGGAATCCTTGGAGATCGCGCAGCTTTCATTGACCAGGACGCCAGCCAAGGCCGAGGGATCTAGCCGCTCCTGGAGGGCTTGCCTCGGTTTCTTTTCCCTGGCAATCCCAGTGAGATCGCTCCGGGGGCCCGTCGCCCCATCCCGGGCAATTGGTCCCGCAGGAGCCTGCTTGGGGTCCTGGCCCCCCTTCCCCTGCTTTCGGGCCCCCTCTTCTTCCAGGGTCTTGCGGAGGTCCTGGTGCATCAGGAATTCAGGATCCCCCGGCTTGAGGATTTTGGTCATGGGCCATGGCTCCAAGACCGCCTTTCCGATTTCGCCGTTAGGACCGAGATGGTACCACTCCCCTTCGTATTTGACCCAATCGGGGCTGGCCTCGTACATGGCCTGCATGTCCCTGGGCATGCCCAGGGCGGCGTCCAGCGGGGGGTTGAGGGCGAGCGAGCCCTCGATGAGGGAGGCGGCGTGGCCGCCAACGGCAAAAAAAACGCTACTTGCCACGAGGGGGATGGCCTTCAGCAGGTTTTTCATGGCGCCGGCTCCTCATCGGCCCCGGCAGCGTCATTATGCCGGCGCCGGGCCTTTTCGCCCAGGGTCTAAAGTCCTATCTGTCAATGGGTCAAAAGACCTATATTGTCAATAGGCCCAAAGTCCCAGGGTCCCGGTTGCCGGGGCCGACCTGACGGCAGTTGCCTTTTTCCTGCCCATTTTGTACCATTCCCGCGCGCTGGGGAGGGCAGGCAGACAGTGACACTTCGCCCCTGCAAGGAGGGCGGCATCTTGGACTTTATGAAAAGAAGCAACAGCGTCTCCTCCACCCCCCTGAAGGGGGCGGTATCCGACAGTGGAACGTCTGCCCTCAACGCCAAGTGTCCGAACGTCAAGCAGAACGGCAGCGAAGTCCACGCCCCCTTGAGGGGGAGAGGTTTCAGGAGTAGGGGGGATGGTGAAGAAAATCATTTGTCGCCCATACCACCACAGAGGGCAGGCGACAAATGATCAGGTTCGGCACGGCCGGCTGGAGGGGGGTCCTCTCGGAGGAATTCACCTTCCAGAACGTGCGCCGGGTGGCCCACACCATCTCCGGCTACGTCAAGGAGAACCCGGAATACGGGGTCAACAGCCCGGAATACCTGGCCGCCCTGGGCGACTCCCCGCGCAGCCCGGTGCCCGTCGTGGTGGTGGGCTATGACACCCGCTTTCTCTCCGAGGACTTCGCCCATGAGATCGCGGGGGTCTTCGCCATGGACGGGGTCAAGACCCTCCTCTCCGCCGCGGATCTCCCGACCCCCGCGGTCGGCTGGGCGGTCGCGGAGCGCAGGGCGATCGGGGGGGTCATGGTGACCGCCTCCCACAACCCGGCCCACTACAACGGATTCAAGTGGATGCCCTTCTGGGGGGGGGCGGCGACCCCGAGCGTGACCGACGACCTGGAGCGGCGCGTCGAGCTCGCGGGCCAGCATCTCGTCAAGATCATGCCCCTGGACCGCTCCCTGAGGGAATCCTGGATCGAGACCCGCGATTTCAGGGCCGCCTACCTCAAGCACCTGGCCTCCCTCCTCGATCTCAAGGCGATCCGCAGGTCCCGCCTCAAGATCGGCGTGGACGCGATGCACGGCTCCGCCCGCCGATATCTTCGGCCCTTCCTAGAGAGCCTGGGCCTGGAGGTGACGGGCTTGCACGAGAACCGGGACGTCCTCTTTGGGGGGCGAAGCCCGGAGCCCGCTCCCGAGGCCCTTGGCGAGTTGGCCGCGCTCCTGCAGAAGAGGCGCCTGGACCTGGGCCTGGCCTGCGACGGGGACGGGGACCGCTTCGGGATTCTGGACGCAGGAGGCGCCTGGATCTCGCCCAACGAGGCCCTGGCCCTGGCCCTCGAGCACCTGGTGGCCCGGCGGGGGCTCAAGGGGAAGGTCGCGCGCAGCGTCATGACCTCCCATTTCCTGGACGCCGTGGCCAAGTCCCACGGCCTGGACGTGAGGGAGACCCCGGTGGGCTTCAAGTTCATAGGAGAGCTGATGCGCACTGGGCAGTTCCTGCTCGGAGGGGAGGAGTCGGGCGGGCTGACCATGCGCGGCCACGTGCCAGACAAGGACGGGCTTCTGGCCTGCCTCCTCGCGGTCGAGATCGCGGCTTGCGAGGGAAAGCCCCTGGCCGAGCTCCGCTCCCGGCTCTTCAAGAGGGTGGGAAGCTTCTGCAACGTGCGCCTCAACTACAAGATGGAGAGGCTGCGCGAGATGATCGAGCTCCAGGAGAGGCTGCGGGTCAAGCCGCCCCTGGACTTGGCCGGGGGCTCGGTCTGGAGGATCGACGAGTCGGACGGCTTCAAGTTCATCCTCAAAGACGGGAGCTGGCTCGGCCTGCGCCCCTCCGGGACGGAGCCCGCCTTCCGCCTCTACGCCGAGGCGGCAAGCCCCAAGAAGCTTGCGGCCCTGGTCGCGGCCGGCAAGAGGCTCCTGCAGGGGAAGTTTTGAGATGCATATTCAGAGGGTCAGGGCCTGGGAGATACTCGACTCCAGGGGCTGGCCCACCCTGGAGGCCGAGGTCCTCCTGGAGGACGGGACCCTGGGCCGGGCCTGCGTCCCGAGCGGGGCCTCGACCGGAGAGCACGAGGCCCTGGAGCTCAGGGACGGGGAGAGGCGCTATCTGGGCAAGGGGGTCGGGAAGGCCGCGGCCGTCGTCGGCCGCGAGCTGGACGCCCTCCTGCGCGGCAGGGACCCTCGGGAGCAGCGGGCCCTGGACGGGGCCATGATCTCACTGGACGGGACCCCCGGCAAGGGGAGGCTGGGGGCCAATGCCATCCTCTCGGTTTCCCTGGCGGCGTCGAGGGCCGCGGCGGCCGCTTTGAAGCTCCCCCTCTACCGCTATCTCCGCAAGGCCTTCGGGCTTGATGAGAGGGAGTGGCTCCTCCCCGCCCCCATGCTCAACGTGATCAACGGGGGCAGGCACGCGGACAGCGGGCTCGACATCCAGGAGTTCATGGTCGTCCCCCTCGGCCTGCCCTCCTTCCGGGAGGCCCTCCGCGCCGGGGCCGAGATCTACCAGGCCTTGAGGAAGAGGCTCGCCGCCATGGGGATGAGCGTGGCCGTGGGCGACGAGGGGGGATTCGCCCCCAGGCTCAAGAACCACGCCGAGGCCCTGGAGGTCCTCTCCCGGGCCGTGGGCGACTGCGGCGCCCAGGGCCGGGTCCGGCTCGCCTTGGACGCGGCCGCCAGCGAATTCTACGGAGACGGCTCCTACCTCTTCGAGGGCAAGCCCCGCGCGGCCTCTCAGATGGGCGAGATCTATTCCGCCTGGGCCAAGGCCTACGGCCTGGTCTCCATCGAGGATCCACTGGCCGAGGATGACTGGGAGGGCTGGAAGTCCCTGACCTCCAGCCTGGGGGGCTCCCTGCGCCTGGTGGGGGACGATCTCTTCGTGACCAGCCCCCAGCGCCTGGAGCGCGGGATCAGGGAGGGGGCGGCCAACGCGATTTTGATCAAGCTCAACCAGATAGGGACCTTGAGCGAGACGGTTGAGACCGTGCTCAAGGCCCGGAAGGCCGGCTACGCCGCCATCATCTCCCACCGCTCGGGCGAGACCGAGGATCCCTACATCGCGGACCTGGCGGTGGCCTTGAACGCCGGGGCCTTGAAGAGCGGAGCCCCCTGCCGCTCCGAGCGCCTGGCCAAGTACAACCAGCTCCTGCGCATCGAATCGGAGCTGGGGCCCCAGGCCCGCTACGCCCAAGGGCTCTCTTTTCTCTCGGAGGTCAAGGCCTCATGAGCCGCCTGGTCCCCTTCCTGCGCCTCCATTGGCGGCGCCTCCTGGCCGCCGCGGCGCTCTCTTTGGTTTTCTTCGCCAACCAGGGCTTCAGGACCCTGGCCCGCAACTGGAGGCATCTGCGCGATATCCGCAGGGAGGTCGTGGCCCTCGAGCGGGAGGAGAGGCGCCTCGCGGAGAGGCTCAGGCTCCTGCGCGCCGGGGACTGGGCCCTGGAGCGGATGGCGCGCAGGGAGCTGGGTTTTCTCAAGAAGGGCGAGATCGAGTACCGCTTCCCGCCGCCGCAGGCCAGAAACTAAAAACCGTCGAGGTCGGCGCGGCAGGCGATCGCGCTGCGAACTCCTCGCCGCGCATGCGAGGCCCATGATATTTTTCAAGCAGCTCGAGATCGGCCCCATGGCCAACTACGTCTACCTGATCGGGGATCCCCAGACCCGCCAGTGCGCGGTCGTGGACCCGGCCTGGGACGCGCCGGCCATCCTTGAGGCGATCCAGCGCGAGGGCTATCGTCTGGGAGCCGCCCTGGTCACGCACAACCACTACGACCACGTCAACGGCATTCCCGACCTTCTCAAGGCCGCGGACATCCCGGTCTACGTCCACCGCCAGGACGCCCCTGGGGTCTTGGCGGGGGGCAACCTCAAGGCCGTGGAAGGGGGGGATTGCCTGCGCCTGGGGACCCTGGAGATATCCTTTCTGCACACCCCCGGGCACACGGCGGGCTCCCAGTGCCTGAGGGTGGGGGCGGGGCTGGTCACCGGAGACACCCTCTTCATAGACGGCTGCGGCCGCGTGGACCTCCCCACCTCGGATCCCGAGGCCATGGCCGCGAGCCTGCGCAGGCTCGCGGGCCTGCCGCCCGAGACCGTGATCTGGCCTGGGCACAACTACGCCGCTCTCCCCAGCGCGGCCATGGGCGCGCAGCTCTCCAGCAATCCTTACCTCAAGGCCGCCAGGCGCGGCCTCGCGGAGTTCCTCCGCTTGGTAGGTTCCTGATGGCCTCAGGGAGCCCATGCATCCCCTCCTGATCGACCTAGGCTTCTTTCGCCTCTCCACCTACGGGGTCCTGGTCGCCCTGGGCTACCTGACCGCCATCCTCTGGGTCCGCACCCAGATCCGCTGGATGCCGGGGATGAACGAGGACCGCTTCTGGCGCCTGATTTACGCGGTCTTCTTCGGGGCGCTCCTGGGCGGGAAGATCCTCTACCTGGCCGTGAGCTGGAACCCTTCCGCGGGAACGCAGGTCTTCAAGGACCTCCGCTACGGCTTCGTCTTCTACGGGGGGCTGCTGGGGGCGCTCCTGATGGCCTGGGCCGCCCTGCGCT
>CAYLZQ010000027.1:0-11001 GCA_964388045.1 uncultured Elusimicrobia bacterium
CCAGGACCCCTCCCGCCACGAGGCCGACATCCTGGGCGTGCGCATGCCGGTCTGACTCGTCTTAGGCGGCGTGCCCTCGAGGCTACGCGAACTCCTCATATCCGCCGCTGTCGCCAAGTATAAACAGTTTCCCGGCCATGCGCTCTGCCGTCATGGCCGCCAGAAAAAACTTCACCGAAGGGCCTATCATCTTGAGACGGGGCGGATGGATGTCGAGGTGGATGATGCCGGAAGACTTGGAGGGCGGATATTTCAGTCCGTCGGTAAAATCATCGTCTCGCGTGACAAGCACCCTCTTTTCTTGGGTGGCCAAGCGCATGACGGCGCCGTTCTTGGTTCCCGGCGGAACCCTTCTTGCTTCATGCCCCAGTTTTTTTAGGAATCCGATGAGACGAACGTCTACGTTCTCATCTATGAGAAACCGCATGATGGGCGCTGCGGAAAGCAACGAATCTGCCGCTTTCAATGGACTTGCGAGCAAATTGAAGCGCGGCTTGGATATGGCTGCGGGTGAGTTCCGGGTAAGCCGCCTTGATCTCGCTGAAAGGCTCTCCCGTTTCCAAAAGCTCCAAAACCGTAGCTACCATGATGCGAGTTCGCTTGAAGCAGGGTTTGCCGTGGCAGATATCGGGATCAACAGAAATGTAGCTTCCACTGTCCATACTGGAAGTTTAACAGACGAGGATGGGAATGGTCAAGGGGGGCGCTGGCAGGTCGGAGGATCCGTCACGGTCATCTGCGATCCCCAGGACCCCTCCCGCCACGAGGCCGACATCCTGGGCGTGCGCATGCCGGTCTGAGAGCGTACCCTATTTTCAAGCCTGGGCCCTAGGGCCTCCCTCGCCATGGGCCTTAAAGTCCTCATCCATGGCCCGAATGGCCCTCTTCCCCGCAGCCCTTTCCCGGTATACTGCCTCCAATGGTAAAGGGCATGGCTCTCCTGTGCCTGCTCTGCGCCCCTTCTCAGGCGAGGGCGGGGCTCGCCTCAGTCCGAGCCGTCGAGGACCTTCTCGAGAGGACTGACCACACCGTCCTGACCGGCATGCCCTCGCTGGAGCTTCCCGCGCCCCTCAACGATTCCGAGGAGATCGACCTCGTCTACACGGAGGTGCTCTCGCTGGCCCGCGAGCTTGGCTCGGCTGAGGGGCTCAAAGGCACCGAGCACTTCGAGAAGCACCCGGATTCTCCAAGGATCGAGGCCTCCCTCAGGAGGTGGAAAGATCCGGACGCTCCGTGGTTCCCGGAGCCGGGACCCGTAAGATACCACAAGACGAGCTACACCGTCCCCTCGAAGACCGCCCCGCCCGAGGCGCGTGGAGGGCACCCGCCGCTCCACAGCGTCAGGATACCGATAGACGCTGGTTTCTACTGGCGCCTCTCGGCCGAACTGGACCAGGTCTATGGAAGGGGCCGCTTCAGGAGCCCGCTCGAAAAGGCCCGCCGGATCGCCCTCTTCCTCGCCCCCAGGGCCGTGGCCGATCTGGAGCTTGCGCGCGTGATGGACGAGCTGGAGCTTCCAAACTATGTCCGCGTGGACGCCTTGGAGGAGATGAGGCTCCTTTACGAATGGGGAGCCCTCCGGGCCGTGGCGAGGGACCTGCAGGGCTTTCTCCGCGAGCCTTCATTCAAGCTCACCCCGTCGGAGATGGCCTACCTGGAGGGGGCAAGCGACAACGGGAGATTCTGGAGTCCTTCGTCCAAGCATGTCTCCGAGCTTTGCCGCGGCGAGTGGATCTCTCGATACGGTCTTTTGGGCGAGTCGAGGTCCATGCCCAGGACATACAAAGAGCTGATCCCCTACCTCAGCGTCGGCTCCGGAAGGGACCTCGAGACCGCCGAATCGCTCAACGCAAGCCCCCTCGACGCGGCCATCTCCGAGGCCAAGAAGCGCATCGCCCCGGGCGCTCCGGATCGCGTGAAGTTCTATGACCGGCTCCTCTGGCTCCTCTCGACCAGGGGATGGCTCTCCGAGCCTGGCTCCCTCAACGCCCTCAGGAATACGGCGGAGGCGGAGCTCGAAGCTGCCCGCTTCTTCTACTCCAAGGGGCTCCCCAAGCGGGACGCGGATACCCTCATGACGCGCATCCATCTCGCCAAGGCCAGGGAGGCCGCCGTGGGATTCGATTCGGACGGCCTCAAGGCCGCGCTCGCCATGGCCGCCGGGAGGGCCCGGGCCGCCGGGATTGCCTTCGACTCGGCCTCCGTCGAAAAGACCCTTCGCGAGGAGTTCCTCACGGTCAAGCGCGGGATAAGCCTTCTCAAGCACGAGTCGATCGACGTTCGTGAAAGGGCCGCGCAGCAGCTTGGGGAGATGGGCGCATCCGCGAAGGAGGCCATCCCCGAGCTCCTGCGCGTCGTCCAAGAGAGCAATTACGAGAGGGTTTGGATCGCCGCTGCGGCGGCCCTCGGCAGGATGGGCCCGGAGGCGACCCCCGCCCTCCTCGCCGCTCTCAACAACCATTGGAAGCCGGTCCGTTCGGTCATAACTGACGGCCTGGCTCAAAGGGGCTCGGAGGTGATCCCCGCCTTGGCCATCATCCTCCAGGAAGGCGCCTCCCGCTCGAGCTACGGCGCCGCCGAGGCCCTTGGCAAGATCGGCCGACCGGCCCTGCCCGTCCTGCTTGAGGCCCTCAAGAGCAGGAACCCACGGGTCCGCGAGCTCGCCGCGATGGGGCTGGGCCTCCTGGGGGCGCAGGGCGAGGACGCGATCGACCCCCTCGCCAAGCTCCTCTTCGACAAGAAAGAAGCCGGCCAGATCCGCGACGCGGCGGCCGAGAGCCTCGCCCTGATCGGCCCCGAGACTCTCCCAGTCTGGATCAAGGCCCTCGGTCAGGCCGACGGCGAGTTGCGTCGCAAGGCATGCTCCGCGGTCCGAATCATGGGGCCCGACGCCGAGCAGGCCATCCCCCATCTCTTCGCCCTCATCGAAAAGGACCGTCCCGAGTGCTACGATGCGGCTAGCGCATTGGCCGCGATCGGGCCTCCGGCGATCCCAGCGGCCGTCAAGGCCCTCAAGAGCCCCGCCTACCGGACGCGGCTCATGGCCGTTTACGTCCTGGGAACCATGGGCCCCATGGCCAGCGAGTCCGCCCCCGCCCTGCGCGAGCTCCTCAAGACCGAGACGGTCTCGGAATTGCGCGACTTGGTCAAGCAATCCCTCCAGGCGATGGGGGAGGAGTGAGCCGAGCCGGCGAGCCGCCGTTTTCTACGCGCTGGAGGGGAGCCTAAGCAGTCCGTGGGATCTCAAAAACCGCACTCTGCAGCGAATAGCGGAATAGGCTCTTAAGGCCCAGGTCCCCCTAGGTCCATTACCCTCCTATTTTTGGGCCCTTTGGCGCTAGGGGCTCGGAAGCGGTAGTGATAGACTACTCCCGCAATGAAACGAAATTTCCATTTCCGGCTTGTCGCACTGCCTCTGCTTCTGGCGGCTTCTCCCTCCTTGGCCGTTTCATGGCGCGGCTCCAAGCCCGTCGCGAGGCCGCCCCTGACGCCTTTGTGGACGCTGCGGCTTGCGCCTTCCCTGCCTGCGCCTGGGGGGCTTAAAGTCCAGGGGAGCCTTCCGCTCATTGAGAGGCCGCGGGCTTTAGAAGCAGACCTCGGCCATGGGATTGATCCTCTCCCCCAGGCCAAGAGCTTTTCCCGTTCGGGGCAAGCCAGTGAGCGGCCATCCAGGGAGGCCCTGGAAAGCCTCGAATCCGCTCAGGAGGGGATCGAGCGATCCCCCCAGGACGGAGGGAAGGCCCAGGCCTTGCGTCGCCTCTATGAGGGAGCCTCTCCCTCAGGCTCCTCCCCGGTCCCCGCAGCCTCCGAGGGCGACTCCTTCGTCCTCCTGGCCAAGAGCCTTTTTTACCCGACCCTGGCCCCAGGCCAGGAGGCCGGGGTGGCCGCTGCCAGGGCTTCCTTGCCAGAAGGGGTTGCCTCAGACGAGGAGGTGCGCTCGGAAGTGGGGATATCCCCTCTGAGCAATCCCGAGCGCGAGGAAGCAGTGAGGAAGCTCTTCCTCCAGGCCGGGGCCGGGCCTGAGGAGATACTGCTCCAGGACGCAGGGGAGGGGCGTCACAACATCGTCGTCGTCAAGAAGGGGAGCCGCAAGGCCGGGTTTATTCCCTCCCTGAGGAGGTTCGCCTACCGCATGATCAATTGGGCCTACCAGCGCATGGCCGAACCCGTGGGGCTGCCGCAGAGGTTCTTCGGCCCCGAGAGGGTGGTCGTGGTCGGCGCGCACCACGACAAGGTCTCGGTCGGGGCCGGCACTATAGACAATTGGACCGGGACCACCATGATGATCAATCTCTACCAGGCGATCCGCGGGCTCGAGACCGAGACGAGCTTCGTCTTCGCGGCCTTTGCCCGCGAGGAGGAGGGGCTCCTGGGCTCCCAGGCCTTCCTGGACTCTCTCTCAGAGGAAGAGAGATCCCGTATCGACTCCATGGTCAACCTCGACACCCTGGCCGTGGACGGGACCTACTCCTGGAAGAACAACTCGACCAGAGCCCTCCTCGACTTGATCCGCGCGGTGGCCGCGCGCGAGAAGTTCGACCTCTCCGAGACCGCGCTCTGGGGAGGGGACGCCGACAGCTCGAGCTTCCGCCGCGCCGGCATAGCCGCCATGACCGTCTTCGGGGCCTCCCCGGATCTCATCTTCGACATCATTCATTCGGAGAAGGACACCGTCGCCTACTTCTCCCTGCCGCATTACCGCAACGCCTACGGTCTGGTCCTGGCCCTCCTCAGGGTCCTCGACCGCGATGGGGTGCGCAGGGAAGCCCCATCAGAATGATGATGAATGATAAAACATAACACTCGCAGCACATTCTCTGCACGGAGGCGACCCACTGGGCCTAGCAGGGCCTGGGCCCATTACCTGGGACCGTTTGGGCCCTTTGACTCAAGGCGCGCAAACGAGGGGCCGGTATAATGGCCGGGACCTGAATGAAAAGGGCAAAGCGAACTTCCCCGCGGTCCCTCCTGGCCGGGTTCCTTTGCCTGATCCTGTCCTTCCTCTCTCCAGGCCCAGCCGCTTTCGCAGCCGGCGCTCAGGCTTTTCGCCCCAAGGCTTCCAGGGCATCCCTTCCCGGAAAGGCCTCCCTGGCACCACAATTCCAGGAGGGTGGGGGGCTTGGGGTGGGAGCCCTCCCTAAGGACTGGAGCCTAGCCCCCGGGGTCGGATCGGCCCTGGGGCATTCTCACCTAGGGCCTCTCCAGGCCTTTAGAGAAGCGGCTTCCCGGGGAGTGGCGCCTGTCTCCCAAAGGGGCCGCCTCTCGGCCCTGGCAGGCTTAAGAAGGCCGATCCCGGAGTTCTCCCCTGGAGCCTCGGCCAAACCGGAGGCCGAGGATGATTTCCTCAGGAGGCTAGGGGCCCAAGAAGAAAGCCCCGAAAACGACCTGGCCGCGGGAGCGGCCGTCCTGAGGCCCGATGCTGGAAGTACGCGAGGGCCTCACGGGCTGGCCGCGGGCTCAGCCTTCGGGGCCGGGCCTACGCATACCCTGGAGAGCCATGCCCTGACCAACAGCGCCATCGGGGAGGCTTTCGAGGCAGGCCGCGCGAGCCTCGCTTACGGGGCCCCTGGCCTTGGAGGGATTCCCGAGGCCAAGGAGGAGCAGGCCCTCATCGCCCAGGCCCTGGAGAGCCTGGCCTCGCAGGAGAAGAGCGTCTCGGTGGAGGGCCTGGGCAAGGTCTCCCTGAGCGAGGTCCTTTCCTTCCTTAAGAGGGTGGTCCTTGTGGATCCCAGGGAGGGGGGAAATCCCTCGGCCCTGCGCTACGCCTCCCCGCAGGACTACCAGGTCTCCCACGTAGGCTTCGGCAAGGATCACCAGACCCCTACCATCTACCTGGCCAAGGCCTTCGCGGCCCAGGCCGGCCTTCCAGTCCTGCGCGCCGTCCTTTTGAACGACTTGATCGAGCTGGGGGCCAGGCGTCTGGCCAGGGCCGCGGCCATCCCCTGGTCCGAGGACCTCTCCCGCAAGGTGCAGGACCTGGCGGGCTTTGCTGCGCGCGGCCGCGGCAGGACAGCGGCCTACGTCCGGGCCATGGTGCAGGGGCTCAAGGCCGAGTTCGAGGAGCTGGGGTTCGTCCCCGAGGTGATGCATCCTGAGTACCTCTCTGATGATCAGGAGGAGCAGGAGAGTATCCTCAATCGCCTGGCCGCCCTGCGCGCCAAGGGTTTTGCCCCCGCGGAGATAAGCCCCCTCCTGAGGCTTCAGGCCGCCCTGGACAGCATCCTTGATCCGCGCCAGGGCCGCCGTGGAAAGACCGGCCTCCGCGCCCTCAAGGGGCTGCGCGACTCGGACCCCAAGCTATTCGCCAGGCTCGCTCCCGGGCTCACGGGCGGAGATTTGGAGGGCTCCCTCTCGCACCTGCCGCTGGAGGGCCATTCCCAGGTCCAGGGACTGGCCCTGCGCGTGCATCTGGCCTTGAGCCATGGCCGGGATGCCCTCAAGGTCCTTGGCCGTTTCCCTGGGGATCCCCGCCTCCTGGAGAGGATATGGAAGTCCTGGGACAGCAGGGAGCCGTCGGCCATCCCGGCCCTGGAGCACATCCCCCAGGTGCGCACCACCCTGGCCCAGGCCCTTGAGAAGGTGCGCGCCCAGGTCCTTTCCGAGAAGTCCCTCCTGGAGAGGGAGACCAGGGCCATCGAGAACCTCCTCAGGAGGCATCCCCTGGTCGAGACCTGGCTGGAGATGCAGGGGCACCTCAGGATCGAGGCCCAGGACCTGAGCCGGGAGCGCCGGGACCTTCCCCCGGTGCGCGGGCGCTCGCCCCAGGCCCAGGAGCTGCGCGTTCAAAAGACCGAGCTCAAGGAGCAGAGCGCGCGCCTGCGCGAGCAGGCCCAGGCCCTCAAGGCCAAGGTGGCCCTTATCGAGGGAAGGGCCGAGAGCCTGGCTCTCCTGTCCTTGGCCCTGAGGGAGTGGCTCCCGGGCATGAAGGGCTTGAGCGTGGCTGGGGATTACCTCTGGGACCAGGAGGGAGGAAATCTTGACGTCCTCCTGATCGTGCCGGGGGATTCCTCCCCCAGGAAGCTCAGGCCCGAGGTGCTCAGGAGGGTGGCCGGCCTCAAGGCCTCGGAAGTGGAAGTGACCGGCTACGTGGTGGGCGAGAAATGGCTGCGGGGAACCTACATGGACGTGGACCGCAACCTCCTGGCGAGCCGCTTCTCCCTATTGGGCCTCAGCCTCTGGGGCCCCAACCTCTCCCACTTCTTCGCCAAGCTCCCCGAGCGGGAGCTTTGGACCGCGGCCGCGGGACAGCTTGAGGAGGCGAAGGGTCTTCTCTCCTCGGGGGCCTGGGCCAGGGCCAAGGTTCCCTTGGGCCTGGCCCTCAGCCTGGTGACGGCCCTGGGCCTGAGGCTCTACGGCCGAAGCCTGGCCGAGAGGCTCCCGGGCTGGATGGAGCTGGTGGAGGAGGAGGGCCTTGCGGACAAGAGGCGGGCCTTGGAGCGCCAAGCCGCTTTGGGGTCCCTCCTCGAGACCCTGCGCGCGGACGGCCGCAGGCACGGGGTGGAGAGACGCCTGAGGCTTCTTCTTGAACGCGGGGGCGGGGAGCTCCCGGGGCAGATAGGCGGCCTCCTCCTGGAGCCGGAAAGCGCCGGGGCCGACAGCCTCGGCCACAAGCCTCTTTACGAGCTTGAGCCTGAGGAGGCGCGGCGCTTCGTGGATCAGGTTTCCAAGGATGGAGAGGCCTTCCCCGAGGCGGCCGGGGCCCTGGCGGCGGCCCTGGAGAGGCTAAAAGCCAAGGCGCGCTTCTGGGAGTGGCTGCCCGAGGCCCTGGCCCTTGGGAGTTTCGTCCGGGTCGGGACCACGGCCCTGGGCCGCCAGGTCGAGGTGCGGGTGAGGGTCGCCAATCTTGAGGAGAGGCCGGGGCTGCTCGGCCTGCTTGTGGAGCTTCCCCCCGGAGAGTCTCGGGAGGATCGCTACGACCTATTCCTCAATGGGGCCATCTTCCGGATGGAGCCTCGGGCCCAGGAGGTGGTCCTGGGGTCCTTGGTGCGCCAACTCGGGCTTGCGATGGACGGGGTGCCCTTGGACGAGGCCCGGGAGAAGGCCATGGCCGAGCTCCAGGAGGCGCGCGTCAGCGACGGCCGGAAGGACCGGGAGGTCCTTGAGATGGACGTGGCCGCCTTCCGCAGCGGGGTGCGGGTGGAGGCCCTCCCGGAGACGAATCCCAAGGAGCCGGAGGGGCGCAGGGAGATCGTCCTTCGCCTGGCCCAGGCCGTCTCGGATTATCTCAACGCTCCCCAGCGCAGCCTGGGAGGGCCGATCCTGCTCGGGTTTGCGGCCGATGATCTCCGTCCCCTGGCCGAGGCCATGGCCGAGGTCTTCGCGGGCAACGGCATCCAGGTCACGATCGCCGAGGAGCCCAGCCTCCCCGGAGCCCTCCATCACGCCGTGCGCGAAGGGACCGCCCGCATGGGTTTTTTGGTCTCCCGGGACTCCGTGGCGCCCTTCGGGCACTTCAAGGGCCAGGTCCCCGAGGACGAGCTCAAGGAGATCGTGGCCGCCGAGAACGCGGTCCGGAGTGTGAGAAGCCTGAGCCTGGGCGCGGCCAGGCTTCACGGCCTGCTCGACACTCGTTCCGACGTGGGGCAGTCCTACCTCGCCTCCCTGAAGGCGCGTTTCGACGTCCTGAAGATCTCCCGCTCCCCGGTGCGACTGATGGTGGACACGGATCAAGCCGAGGTCGGCTCCCTGCTCGGGGGCCTGGAGGTGGCCCACGAGGCGGCGGACCTGGGGGAGAGCGAGGCGGCCCTGGCCGGGCGCCTCGGAGGGGGCCCGAATGGGGAGCGGCGCCTTGGGGTGATCCTGGGCAGGAGCGGCTCGCAGCTCAAATTCCTGGACCTGGACGGCGAGCCGGTGCGGCCCAGCGATCTTTCCCTGATCTTCACCTGGTATCTGGTGCGCTACCGCGGCCACAAGGGCAAGATCTTCCGGGCCTTCACCCAGACCCGGCTCCTGGACCGCTTGGCAGCCAAGCATGGCCTCACCCTGGAGGAGGTGGACCCCTCGGTCTGGGGGATCTCGGAGGCTGACTCGATCATCCTCTCGCCCTGGACGCCCTATAACGACCTATTGGCCCAGATGCTCCTGGCCGCGGAGGTGGTCGCGACCACGGGCAAGAGCCTCCGGGAGCTGCTTGCGGCCGTCAAGAGCGAGCTGGGCGAGCCCCTCGACTACCAGAAGTCCAGGCTGACCCTCCCCGCCGCCTATTCCGAGAAGGTCTCCGAGAGGCTCTCGGCGGCGGAGTTCAAGGCCTTCCTCGCCAGGCAGATGGGCCCCGGAGGAGGCGGGACGGACCTCCAGGCCCGCCAGTCCCTCAAAGGCATCCAGGTCTCCCTGGGCTCCAGGGGCTGGCTCTTCCTGCGCTGGACCCCTGAGGGCGTCGAGTTCTACGCCGAGGACTCGGACCCCGAGCGGGCCAGGTCCCTCATCCGCCTGGGGGAGCTCTACGTGCGCGGCCTGCTCAGGGAGCTGGGTCCCTCCCGGGCTTTGAGGCTTTCCCTTCTTTTTACGACCGTGGCGGTCGGCCTCGGGGCCGGGCTGGTCCTGCTTCCCCTGCTTGAGCTTCTTCCCTTTGTCGACGCCGGGACTGCGCTCAAGACCCCGGTGCTTGGGGTCGTTTATCAGATCGTGGGGCGGATCGTGGAGCTGGGCTTCGGGGCCCTGGAGTGGCTTTTCCCGAATTTGCTCAGGAAGGTCCTCCCAAGCTGGAACAACCCCTGGGTCATGGCCGGGTCTGTCTTGATGTTCGTGGAGTTCTTCTGGTACTGGGGCCTGAGGGCGCTCACCTTCGCCTCCTCGGCCCTAAGGACCAGGCCCCAGGGGTCCCTCGCCCCCGAGATCGAGCGCCTGCCGGATCTGCCCAAGCAGCCCAGGCCGGACTCCAACGACTACTTCACGGTCGCTCCATTGAGGGACGGGCGCCTGGCCGTCTTGAAGCCCGCCTTCAGCCGCCTCTGGGAGTGGATACAGCCCCTCCTCTTCGTCTACCAGGCCCAGACCCTGATCAAGGGCAAGCGTTATGACGACAAGAACGTCCTTTTCCGCCCCGGGATCAACGCCCGCGGCTGGCTCTTCTTCAAGGCCTTCTTCCTGGAGCCGCGGATAGTGTTCGCGACCTGGTGGAACCTCTACTCGGCCGCCTTCCCGTCCTTGGCCCAGGCCGCCGTGGACGTCCTGCGCTTCCTGCACGGACGCTGGAGGGACCTCTGGGGGAGGAAAGGGGACCTCAATCCCATCCCGGGCCTTCCAACCCACGTCTCCCCCGCGATCGGAGTCCCCCTGCCCCCGGCCCTGAGGGGGCGCTACCGGACCGAGTTCGCCCTTGTCAAGAAGGTCTCAGACGGGGACACCATCCAGCTTTTCGACGGGAGCTTCTGGGGCAGCCGCTGGGTGCGCTACAAGGGGATGGACGCCTCGGACAACAAGAAGGGGGACCTCTACCGCCGGGCCAAGGAGAAGAACGTTCAGATGGTGCGCGGCAAGAAGGTTCTCCTCCTGGTCCCCCAGGTCAGGCAGGGGGAGCACCTGGGCGACGAGTACGACGTCAACGGAAGGCTTTTGGCCTACGTCTTCGTTCAGGACCAGAGCGGGCAGTGGGTGAACATGACCCGACTCCTCTACCGCGAGGGGTTGGCCACGACCGAGAAGGGAGCTCCGGACCCCGAGGTTCCCTACTCCCTGGACGTCTCGGAGCCCCTTGTCGCCAAGTCGGCCATGGCCCAGGGAGGCAGTCCTGAAATCCCGGCCACGACCCCGGAGAGTCTCCTGGAGGAGGCCCTGGCGCGCGGCCGCCTGGAGTCCCTGGGGGCCAGGGTCTCCCCGCAGGCCCAACTGCGCCTGGACCTCTCCTTTGCCGGGGGCCAGGGGCGGATGATGTCCCGGCGGCTGGGTCCCGGGGCCGTCCTCTCCGATAGGAGCCAGATCTTCCTCTCGGGCCGGGACATCCGCATCGGGTCGGATCTCAGGCTCGAAGCTGACTCCAGCCTGGATATCGTCTCCCAGGAG
>CAYLZQ010000028.1:0-10933 GCA_964388045.1 uncultured Elusimicrobia bacterium
GCGATCGCCAGGACCTCGTCAGGGACATCCTCCGTGATCGTGGAGCCGGCCGCGATCTTGGCTCCCCGCCCTATCTTGACCGGGGCGACGAGGTTGACGTTGGACCCCACGAAGGCCTTGGCCGCGATCGTGGTCTTGTGCTTGGCCTTGCCGTCGAAGTTGCAGGTGATGGTCCCGGCGCCGACGTTCACGTCCTCGGCGATCTCGGCGTCCCCGATGTAGCTCAGGTGGTTCACCTTGGACCCGAAGCCGATCCGGGAGGCCTTGACCTCGGTGAAGTTGCCGACCCTGGCACGCGGCCCGATCACGGAGTCGCGGCGTATGTTGCTGAAGGGCCCGACCGCGGACTTCTCCAGGATCCGGCAGCCGACGAGCTGGGAGAGCCGGACCTCGCACTCGTTGGCGACCTGGGCGTCCTCGAGATAGGAGTAGGGCCCGATCCGGCAGAGCCTGCCGATCGTGGTCTTGCCCCTGAGGATGGTTCCCGGTTGGATGACAGTGTCCCGCCCGACCTCGACGTCCGCGTCCGCATGGGTGGAGGCGGGGTCGAGCACAGTCACCCCCGAGAGCATCAGGCGCTCGAGCATCCGGCGGTTCAAGACCCGCTCGGCCGCCGCGAGCTGGACGCGGCTGTTGATCCCCAGGACCTCCTCCGGGACGAAGCTCACGTGGGCGTTCACCCTCCCCCCCTTGGCCCGGACGATCTCGAGGACGTCGGTCAGGAAGTGCTCCCTCTTGGGCCCCCTGGCCCCGATCTCCTTGAGGCCCATCAGCAGGGACTCCACCTCGAAGCAGTAGGCCCCGGAGTTGATCTCGCTGACGGCCAGCTCCTTGGGCGTGGCCACGGACTCCTCCACGATCTTGAGGACCTCCCCCAGGGGGCTGCGCACGACCCGCCCGTAGCCCTTGGGGCCGGCGAGCTTGGCCGTGAGCAGGGTCACCTGGCCCTTCTGCTCCTCGTGGGCGCGGACCAGGGCGTAGAGGCTCTCGAAGGTGAGCAGGGGCGTGTCCCCGCAAAGCACCACCGCGGTCTTGAACCTCCTGAGGAAGGGGACCGACTCCAGGACCGCGTCGCCGCTGCCCAGGGTCCTCTTCTGGTGGACGAAGGTGATCGGGCGGCTGATCCCGCAGTCCCTGGCCAGCTCCTGGACCGCGCCGCGCACCCGCGCCGCCTCGTGGCCGACCACCACCCCGATGGCCGCGGGCTTGAGGGCGTTGGCCAGCCTCAGGATGTAAAAGAGCATGGGCCTGCCCCCCACCAGGTGGAGGACCTTGGGGAGGGAGGACTCCATGCGCGTGCCCTCCCCGGCGGCCAGGACCAGCGCGGCCAGGGACTGGGGGGGCTTGCGCCTGGGGTTCATGGAAGAGCCCCTCTCCGGGGGAGCCCCCTTCCCAGGCCTGGATTCGAACCAGGAATAGCGGATTCAAAGTCCGCTGTGTTACCGTTACACCACCTGGGAGTCGCTAGAGCGGGAAGAATCATCCCAAGGGCCCCGGGGAGGCCGGGGCGCGCCGCCGCCTGCGCCAGGCCCGCTGCTTCCTTGGGCCCGGTCATCTCGCCTGGGAGGCCGGAGCGCTCCCCTTCTTGAGCTCCTGCTCGTAGCAGGCCATGACCTTGTCCTCCAGGATCTTGCGGAAGGAGGCGTTGATGGGATGGGCTATGTCCTTGTAGGTCCCGTCGGGGAGCTTGCGGGAGGGCATGCAGAGGATGAGGCCCTTGTTGCCCGAGACGATCTTCATGTTCCGGACGACAAAGCAGTTGTCGAAGGTGACGGTCGCGAAGGCCTTCAACTTGTCTTCGTTGCGCAGATGAACCCGGACTTCCGTGATTTCCAACGCCTTACCCGTTGCAGCAGGTCAGAAAGACCTTCCAGGGATATCCCTGGAGCCTTTGGACGGCCCTCTCTCCCTCCTCGTGGGAGGGGACGAAGCCGAAGACCGAAGAGCCGGAGCCGGACATGCGGACCCCCCGCGCCCCCAGGCGCGAGAGGATCCTGCGGGCCTGCTCGACCTCAGAGAGGACGGGCAGGCGCGCCTCCTCCAGCCGATTGAAAAGCAGGCCCTCCCATTCCCGCAGGGGCCTGCCTTTCTTGAGGCTCTCGATGAGTCTATCAAGATGGGAAAGCCTTGTCAACACGTCGGGGCGGGAGGGGAGCTCGAGGGCGCGGTAGGCCTGGGCCGTGGAGACCGAGACCCCGGGATAGGCGAGGACCATGTAGGGCAGGGACCCGGCGACGGGGACGGGCTTCAAGCGCTCCCCGATCCCGGTGGCCAGGCAGAGGGGGGAGGGGTGGAGGAAGAAGGGGACGTCCGCCCCCAGGCCCAGGGCCAGGCGCCTCAAGACCGCCTTGCTTGCGGAGTCCAGCCTCAGGCCGAAGAGCCTGGCCAGGCCCAGGAGGGCGCCGGCGGCGTCCGAGGAGCCCCCTCCCAACCCCGCCCCCACCGGGATGCGCTTCAAAAGGCGGAGCCTGACCCCCTGACTGATCCCGAAGGCCCTGGCGAAGGCCTGGGCCGCGCGCAGGACCAGGTTGTCCGGACCGGCAGGGACCTCCCCCGCGCCCTCCACCTCGAGCCGGGCCCCCCGCCCCCCGGAGGGCTCAAGCTCCAGGACGTCGTAGAGGTTGATCTTGGCGAACAGGCTCGCCAGGCGATGATAGCCGTCCGGGCGGCGGCCGGTCACCTCCAGGAAGAGGTTCACCTTCGCGGGGCACTGGATCTTCATCGAGAACGCCGGCAGAGCCTCAGGATCCCCCCGAGGGCCCGGGCCAGCTCCCCCAGGGTGAGGTTGGACCGCCCGCGGCTGCGGTTGACGAAGAGGGTCGGAAGCTCCGCGAAGCGCAGGCCCTTGCGATGGAGCCGGCAGGCCACCTCGCTCAAGACGATGTAGCCCGAGGACTCGATGCGGTCGAAATCCAGGGCCTCCAGGGCCTGCCTCCGGTAGGCGCGATAGCCGTTGGTGCAGTCGCTCAAAGGAAGCCCGAGCAGGGCCCGGGCCAGGGCGTTGGCCAGCCGGCTCAAAACTCGGCGGCCGAGGGTCCAGTCCACGATCCGGCTTCCCGGGGCGTAGCGCGAGCGGACCGCCATGTCGGCCTCCCCCAGGGCCTCCAGCATCCCCGGCAGCTCCCGCGGGTCGTGGGAGAAGTCCGCGTCCATCTCCAGGAGGTAGAGCACCCCGGGCAGGGAGAGGGCGCGCCGGAAGCCGGCCAGCACCGCGGAGCCGCGCCCCGACTTCCCGGGGCGGTGGAGGACCTCGATCCCGAGCGGGTCCCTTAGCCCCTCGGCGACGCGCCCGGTCCCGTCCGGGGAGGCGTCGTCCACGACCAGGATCCGCAGGCCCTGGGAGAGCCCCCGCAGAGCCTCCAGGAGCCTGGGGAGGTTCTCCGCCTCGTTGTAGGTGGGGATCACCACGCAGGCCGCTGTTAGGAGCCTCTCGATGTCGGAGGTCATCTCCCGCCCACGGAACGCTGATCCTCGAGCTCGAGGCTCAGGCTCTTGAGCTCCAGGCTCAGGGAGTAGTCCCTGCCCAGGACCTTCAGGCGCCCGGGGACCTGGCGGCCCTTGGCCCGGCTGAAATCCTCCAGGACCAGGCGGGTCCCGGCATGGGCCTGGGGCCAGAGGGCCTCGGGGAGGAGCCCGTCCGGGCTCAGGCTCAGGGTCCAGCCCGGGACCGCGATCTCCTGGCTGCGCCAGCCCTTCTTGTAGCGGGCCGGGCGCAGGGAGAATATCCCCCCGGAGAGGTAGTCCCGGATCAAGGAGAAGGCGGCGTGGGCCGCCTCCATGACGGCCTCGGGCCTGAGGCCCTCCAGGCGCAGGGAGTCCATGACGAAGCCCTCCCGGTTCAGGCGCAGGCGGAACATGGGAATAAAGAGAGGCCCCAGGAGCTCCAGGTCCAGGTCCTGGGGGGCCCTGAAGGCGAGTATCCCGCTGTAGGAGAAGG
Source organism: uncultured Elusimicrobia bacterium (assembly GCA_964388045.1). GTDB lineage: Bacteria > Elusimicrobiota > Elusimicrobia > UBA1565 > UBA9628 > CAYLZQ01. The sequence continues at coordinate 3,938 of CAYLZQ010000028.1, forward strand.
AGCGGCCAAGGATCGCGCCCTTGAGCTCGCAGAGGGCGCCGAGCTTGCGGATACCCCCCAGGTTCGCCTTCAGGTAGTCCAGGTAGTAGCCTCCCAGCTCCTCCGGGCCGAAGCGCCCCTGGAGGGCCTCGGCCTTGCTCTTCTTCCTCGCCTCGGAGGGGGTCAGGGACTCGGCCTGCCTCCAGGCGAACCAGGCCGAGGAGGCCTGCCCGGCCGCGGCGTAGGCCTCCCCCAGGTGGTCCCAGACGTTCTCGTCCTCGGGCAGCCTCTCCAGGGCGGCCAGGAGCCCCTGGATCGCCTCGGTCGAGCGCCCCTGCTTGAAGCGAACCCAGCCCAGGGAGTCCAGATAAGCCCCGTTGGCGGGGTCCAGGCGCACGGCCTCCCGGATGAGCCCCTCGGCCTCGGCGAGCTTGAGGCCCCTGTCGGCCAGGGAATAGCCCAGATAGTTGAGGATCGCGGCGTCCTCGGGCTTCTGGGCCAGGAGGAGCCTGAACTCACTCTCGGCCTCCTCGATGCGGTCCGTCTTCTCGAGCAGGGCCGCAAGCTGATAGCGCGCCTCGCGGGAGTCCGGCTTCAAGGCCAGGACCCGGCGCAGGAGCTTGATCGCCCGGTCGTGCTGCTTGAGGTCGTCATAGCCCAGGGCCAGGAAATAGGCGAGCTGGTCGTTCTTCGGCCAGCGGGCGCCGGCCCCCTCCAGGACCGAGACCGCCTCCTTGAGCCTGCCGGCCTGGGTCAGGTAGTAGCTGAGCCTGAGGTTCGCGGCCGGGTCCTCGCCCAGGGCCGAGCTGGCCTTCAAGTACCCGGCGGCCTGGGCGTAGTCCCCCTGGCGCTCCGCGTAAAGGGCCAGCCAATGGTTGGCCGTGGGGTCCGAGGGCGCCAGGGCCTTGGCGGCCTGGAAGCGCTCCCGGGCCTGCTCCCACTGTCCCGCAAGGAAGTGGAGCTGCCCCACGTGGTTGAGCAGGCCCAGGTTCTGGGGCTCGAGCCTGAGCATCTCCAGGTACTCGGCCAGGGCCGCCTCGGTCGAGCGCTGGGCCTCGTAGGACTGGGCCAGGGCATGGCGCGCCGGCAGGGACTCCACGTCGGGCTCCAGGGCGATCGCCTCCCTGAGGTGGCTCTGGGCCTCCCGGAGCCTGCCGGCCTGGAGATCCAGCTTGGCGATCTGGGTGTGGGCCTCGGCCGCGTGCTCCGGGCTCCGGGCGAGGAAACCCTCCAGGAGCTCGCGCGCCCTCTTGGGATCCCGGGCGGCCAGGAGGTTGGCCAGGGAGAAGATGGATTCCGCGGACTTGGAATCGATCTTCAGGGCCGCCTCGAAGGCGGCCTGGGCGGCCTGGGCCTCGCCCCGAGCCCAGCGGACCTGGCCCAGGAGGATGTGGGAATGGGGGTTTTTGGGGTCGAGCTCCAGGACCTTCCCGGCCCAGTCCAGGGCCCTGTCGAGAAGGCCCATCTCGAGGGCCAGCTCCGCCGCCTCGCGGCAGACGAAGGGGGACTGGGGATCCGAGGTATGGGCCTCCCCGTAGGCCTTCAGGGCCTCCGCGTACTCCCCCCTCCTCTCGAGGAGCATGCCGCGCAGGTAATGCCTGTGCGCGGCCTTGCTCCCCTCCCCGAGAGGCTGGTCTGCCCGGGCCCCAGGGGAGAGGCTCAGAAGGAGCCAAAGGGCCGTTGAAAGCGCTTTCAAGGAAGCTCAGGGAGGCAGAGAGAGATCCATCAGAATCGCGTCGGAGCCGTCATTATAGAACTTTGGCCGCCGGCCCACAATCCGGAACCCGGCCCTCCGGTAGAGGCGCAGGGCCCTCTCGTTTGAGGAGCTGACCTCGAGGGAGACCCTCGCAAGCCCCCGGCCTCGGCAGGACTCCAGGAGCCGGCCCAGGAGAAGCCGCCCCAGCCCGCGCCCGGCCGCCTCGGGAGCTACCACAAGGGTCGTGACCTGGGCCTCGGGGGGGATGCTCCAGAAGCCGGCATAGGCGCGGAGGAGCCCCTCCTCCTCCAAGACGAGCAGGCAGGATCTCTCGGAGGAGATTTCCCTCTCGAACTGGGCCCTGGACCAGCCCGGGGCCGTGGGCCAGGCGGTCTCCATGGCCAGGATCTCCGGCAAGTCCTCGGGCCGGCAGGGCCGGATGAGGGGCTCGGGCATCTCAGAGCCTGGCCCCCCGCGCCCTGGGCTCATAGCCGGCCGGCTTGAGGTAAAGGGGCTCGAATCTCGGAAGCCTGCCCCGGGAGAGGTGCCGGGCCGCCGGCTCGAGGAGATCCGCGGCCCCGGTCTTTCTCTCGGCGACGAGGAGGCCTCTCCCCTCCAGTCCCGCGCGCGCCCCGGGCCAATCCTGGGCCGCGACCCAGGCTGGAGGCCCCTGGGGCCTGGGACCCTGCCTGCCGCGCCCAAAGACCTGGTAGAATCTCTCGTCCCGGTAGCCCTCCACCACGGCGCAGACCGGCCCCTCCGGGACCTGGAAGGCTATGGCCTCCAAGAGGCTCACGGCCAGGGCCGGGATCCTCATCCTGGAGGAGGCGACCGCGGCAAAGGCCATCCCGATGCGGATGCCGGTAAAGCGGCCGGGGCCGCTGGCCGCGGCGATCGCGTCAAGGTCCTCAAGGGCGATCCCCGCTCTCCCCAGGAGCCTGTCCACAGCGGGCAGGAGGGTCTCGTCATGGGGGGCCTTCAGCCGACGCTCGAGGGCCAGGAGCTTCTCCCCGGCCCTGAGCGCGACGCTCAGGGCCTCGCCGGTGGTGTCCACGGCCAGGATGTTCACGGCTTGAACCTCCTCAGTATCTCCCGCCCGCGCGGGCCCAGGGCCCTGAAGGCGATCCGGCGCTCGGCGGGCTCCCGGCCGTGGGAGAGCCGCGCCTCCAGGCGGTCCCCGGGGAAGTAGCCCAGGCCCGCCTGGGGCCACTCCACCACGCAGACCCCGCGGGGGTCTCCCACGTAGTCCTCGATCCCTATGTCCCCGGTCTCCCCGGGATCCACCCGGTAGAGGTCGAGGTGGTAGAGGCTCCACCTTTTGCCCCGGTAGGCCCTGGCCAGCCCGAAGCTGGGGCTCATGACCCGGCCCCGGAAGCCAAGGCCGCGCGCCAGGCCCTGGATCAGGGTGGTCTTGCCGCTGCCCAGGGTGCCGTAGAGGCAGACCAGGTCAAGGCCCTTGAGGAGCCTCCCCAGGCGCAGGCCCAGGGCCCTGGTCTGCTCCGGGCTCAGGCTCGTGAGGGTCATTGTCCGCGCAAAGCGTAACCGCTCATCTCCCCCTCCCCACTGCTGCGCGCCTGCGGCGCTTGGCCCCCTCAACACGCCTCAGCCCTTCGGGCCCGGGGCGCCGTCGCCATTAATGTTCTATCGCTGCGCCCGCGCGAGTGCCACCGGCACTCGCGCCCCCCTGGGGGAGGTGAGGTATCGCCGCAAAGCCTTGAAGGCCTCCGGCAGGCGCAGGATCACGTCCGAGGCGGTCATGGCCCAGGGCCCAAGCTCCCTCTCGGCCAGCTCCCCTGCCTTGCCGTGCAGCCAGGCGCCCAGAGCGGCGGCCAGGAAGGGGAGGTCCCCCTGGGTGCGGCCTGGGGAAGCGAGCCCCTGGGCCCAGAGCCCGGCGATCAGGCCAGCCAGGACGTCCCCGGAGCCCCCCTTGGCCAGGCCAGGCCCTCCCGTAGGGTTGATGACCGTGCGGCTTCCTTTCGAGACCAGGCTCCCGTGGCCCTTGAGGAGGGCGACCACCCCCCATTCCAGGGCAAGCCTGCGCACGCAGGCCTCGCGCGAGGCCTGGACCTGGCGGCTCTCCAGGCCCAGGAGCCGCGCCATCTCGCCCGGATGCGGGGTGAGGATGCTGGGAGGCTCCCTCCGGCGCAAGAGCTCGCGCGCCCTGCCTCCCAGGGCCGAGAGGATGTTCAAGGCGTCCGCGTCCAGGACCGCGGGCAGGGGAAGCCGGCTTAGGGCCAGGGGGAGGAAGCGGCGGGTCCCGGGGCGCTGGGAAAGGCCCGGGCCTATCGCCAGGACGGTGTAGCCCCGCTCCCTGTGGGCCTGCGCGAGGCGAAAAGCCGCCTCGGGGCTCAAGGCCCCGCGGCTCTCGGGAAGGCCCAGGCTCAGGGCCTCCGGAACCCGGGGGGCGAGCGCGGCCTGGAGGCTTCCGGGGACGGCCAGGGTGACCAGGCCCGCGCCCGAGCGCAGGGCCGAGCGCGCGCAGAGGAGGGCGGCCCCGGCCATGCCCCGGGAACCCGCCACGACCAGGACGTGCCCGAAGCTCCCCTTGTGGTCCTGCGCCACGCGCCGGACCAGGGCCGAGCGAAACTCCGCGCGGCTCAGGCTCTTCACCGGCTCCTGATCGCCACGGCCAGGGCGTAGTCGTCGCTGTGGGAGAGGGAAAGGGCGAAGCCCGCGGCCCTGCGTCCCCTCAGGAGCACCCTGGGCCTGCCGTCCGGGCCGCGGCCGACCGAGATGTCCTTGAGGCTGAGGCTCCGGTCCAGGGCCTTCCAGACCGCCTCCTTGGCCGCGAAGCGCACCGCGAAGTGCGGCCAGGGATTCTTCTTGGAGCGGCAGTAGGCGATCTCCCGGGAAGTGAAGACCCGCGGCAGGAATCGGGGGGCGCGGCGCGCGAGCCTGCGGACGCGGCTTATCTCCACGATGTCCACCCCGAGGCCGAAGGGCGCCCCCGTCATTCCACTTTCACTCCACAGTGACGCTCTTGGCCAGGTTCCGCGGCTGGTCCACGTCGCAGCCCCTCAGATCCGCTATATGGTAGGCCAAAAGCTGCAGGGGCACTATGTTCACGATCGGGGAGAGGGCCTCGGGCACCGGGGGCAGGCGCAGGACGTGGTCCGCCCCCTTGAGCTCCGGATCCCCCTCGGTCGCGAGCACGATGAGCCTGCCGTCCCGGGCCTTGACCTCCTCGAAGCTCCCGATCATCTTCTGGAAGAGCCTGGAGCGCGTGACGATGGCGACCACGGGCATCTCGCTGTCGATGAGGGCGATGGGCCCGTGCTTGAGCTCCCCCGCGGCGTAGCCCTCGGCGTGGATGTAGGAGATCTCCTTGAGCTTGAGGGCCCCCTCGAGGGCTATCGGGAAGTTCACGTAGCGGCCGACGAAGAGGAAGTGCTCCTTCTTGTAGAAGCGCCGGGCGATATCCTTGACCTGGGCCTCGAGCCTGAGGGCCTCCCGGATCGCCCCCGGAATCCTGACGAGCTCGTCCACCAGGGCCCTGCCCTCGGCCTCGCTGAGGCCCCCGCGCGCCAGCCCGAAGTGGAGGGCCAGCACCGCCAGGGCGGTGAGCTGCCCCACGAAAGCCTTGGTGGAGGCGACCCCGATCTCGGGCCCGCAGTGGGTGTAGAGGTTGAAGTCGGAGGAGCGCGTGATCGCCGAGCCCACGGTGTTGCAGATGGCCAGGACCCTGGCCCCCCTCTCCCTGGCCAGGCGCACCGCCGCCAGGGTGTCGGCCGTCTCCCCGGACTGGCTGATCGCCACCACCAGGTCCCCGGGGCCCACGGTCTGCTCGCGGTAGCGGAACTCGCTGGCCGTCTCGACCTGGGCCGGGGCCCCGGCGAACTTCTCGATCCAGTACTGGCCCACCAGGCAGGCGTGGTAGGCCGTGCCGCAGGCGACCAGGGAGACCCGCCGCGCCTCCTTGAGGACTCCGGAGGAGAGCCCCGCCTCCCTCTCGAGGACTCCGTCTTTCATCGGAAAGAAGCGCCCGCGCATGGTGTCCTCGCAGGCGGTCGGCTGCTCGCAGATCTCCTTGAGCATGAAGTGCCTGAATCCCGCCTTCTCGGCCATGGTCCTGTCCCACTGGATCGTGGTCGGGGCCTTCTCGAGCCGGCGGCCGGCGAGGTTGAAGTAGGAGCAGGCCTCCGCCTTGACCACGGCCATCTCCCCGTCCTCCAGGAAGACGGCCCGGCGGGTGTGGGCCAGGAAGGCCGGCACGTCCGAGGCCAGGAAGTTCTCTCCCTGGCCCAGGCCGATGATCAGGGGGGAGGCGGTCTTGGCCGCGATCAAAAGCGAGGGGGCCTTGGCCCAGAGAATGGCCAGGGCATAGGCTCCGCGGACCTCGTTCAAGGCGAGCCTGGCCGCCTCGAAGAGGAGGGGCTCCATGAGGTCCGGGGCCTGGCCGGGGACGCGCAGGCCCTTGAGCTTCTCCTCGACGAGATGCGCGACCACCTCCGTGTCCGTCTCGGACTCGAAGGAGTGCCCCCGGGCGCCGAGGGCCTCCTTGAGCTCCAGGTAGTTCTCGATGATCCCGTTGTGGATGACGACGAGGGTCTTGGTGCAGTCCGCGTGGGGATGGGCGTTCTCCTCGGAGGGCTTGCCGTGGGTGGCCCAGCGGGTATGGCCCAGGGCCACCCGCCCGGAGAGGGGCGCCTCCCGGATCAGGGCCTCGAGGTTGCCGAGCTTCCCGGGGGCGCGGCGGCGCACGACCTCGCCGTTCGAGACCACGGCAAGGCCCGCCGAGTCGTAGCCGCGATACTCAAGGCGCCTCAAGCCCTCCATGAGGAGGGGAGTCGCCTGCCGGTGCCCCGCGTAACCCACAATGCCGCACATAAGTCCGCGCCGGGGACTACGAGATCAGATTTTTCATTTCGGACACCGCGCTCTTCAAGCCCACGAAGACCGCGCGCGCGACGATGGAAAAACCGATGTTCAAGGCCGCCAGGTGCGGGATCTGGGCCACGGCCCTGACGTTGTGATAGTCGAGCCCGTGGCCGGCGTGGAGGCCCAGGCCCAGCTCATAGGCGAGATACCCGGCCAGGGTCAGGCGCTCGAGCTGGGCCCTGGCGTTTTTAGCGCCCTCGGCCTCGCAGTAGGCGGTCGTGCACAGCTCGACCGTGTCCGCCCCCAGCTTCTTGGCCGAGCGCACGCTCTGCGCCTCGGGGTCTATGAAGAGGCTGACCTCGATGCCGGCCTTCTTGAGCCTGGCGATGCTCCTGGCCAGGCTCCCGTCCTTGAGGCTCAAGCCTCCCTCGGTCGTGACCTCCCCGGGGCTCTCCGGCACCAGGCAGACCGAGTCCGGCTTGGCCCTGAGGGCGAGCGAGAGC
>CAYLZQ010000029.1:0-10854 GCA_964388045.1 uncultured Elusimicrobia bacterium
TCGGAGGACGTTTTGGGGAGGTCATGGACGCGAAGAAGCTTCTTCTCTACTGGGCAACCCTGCGCCGGCTCTCCAAAGAGAAGATTTACGAAACCTCGGTGCCCCTCTCCGTGCTGGAGCTGGAGGGCCAGATGACGCCCGAGATCGTCTACGGGGCCTTCTCCGCCTTCAGGAGGAAGTTCAAGGAGATCCCCGCCGACTACGATCACGTCTATGTCTATGCCTTGGACCCCCAAAACCTGCGCAAGCGATTTCCATTCCGGAAGGGCCCCCCGAACCTCACTGTTTTCAAGGCCGATCCCTTTCTCCTCCGGTACGGCTCAAGCACCCCGGCGGCCCAAACCTTCGCGGATCTCTGGAACCTGCCCCAATGGTACGCCAGGGACTTTTCCAACGCTCTTCTTGAGAGGATCCCGTGACTCCCTTCTGGCACGAGCTCGTCACCAGGAAGAGCTGGGAGGTCCTGACGGGCCTGAGGCCGCGTTACCGCTTCACCTTGATCGGCGGCTGGGCGGTGTTTCTCTATGCCAGGACCCTGAAATCCAAGGACATAGACCTCGTCATGGATTACGACGAGCTGGGGCGTTTCCAAAAGGAGTACCCGCTGACCAAGAACGAGAGGCTGAGGAAATACGAAGCCAGGGTAGAGGAGGTGGAGATCGACGTCTATGCCCCGCACTACTCGAACCCAGGCCTCCGGGCAGAGGAGGTCCTTCGGCACTCCTCAAGCCTTGAGGGTTTCGAGGTGCCCAGGCCCGAGATACTGCTCATCTTAAAGCAGCACGCCTTGAGCCAGAGGGCCGCGAGCCCGAAGGGGGAGAAAGATCGCCTGGACATTCTAAGCCTTCTGAAGGCCGCGGCCATGGACTGGGAGTTCTACCGGGAGCAGGCGCAAAGGCAGCGCCCGGATTCCGTTCAGGAGCTTCGGGATCTCCTGGCAGGGGTCCGGGAGGCTGCCGAGCTGGGCATCAATCGGCACGAGCTCTCCAGGCTCAAAAAGGCATGGAGAGAGGCCCTGGGCTAGCGGCCTGGACAATCTCCTGGCGCGATTATGATATTGTCTCTACAGTGTGCCACAAACCAGGGAAGGGCTTTCCCGGGTCTTAAAAGCCGGCATGGCCTGGCAGGCTTGTTGCGTAAATCCTGGATTGCGGGGGAAAGATTCCCCGCATTGAGCGACGATGGCTTTGAGCCAGCAGTGTTAGCGATCCTTATCAAGAGATTGGAGGATGGAAACCTCTCGCCCTGAGGCCGAGGCTCCGATCTCCCGCCGCTCCTTCCTGGAGTGGGCCGTCTTCAGCCTTGGAGGCCTGATCGCGGCTGTCCTGGGAGGCTCGGGCCTTGGCTACTTCATCTCCCCGGCCTTCCGGAAGCGGGAGGAGGACTGGGTGGACGTGGGCCGGGCCAAGGACTTCCCGCAGGGGATGCCCTCCAAGGTGGAGTTCGTGGAGAGAAGGCGGGACGCCTGGGTGACGACAGAGAGGCGCTCCTCCGCCTGGGTCCTGACCTCCAACGGAAGGGACTTCATCATCTACGACCCCCGCTGCACCCACCTGGGCTGCCCCTTTCGCTGGGACCAGGACAAGAAGCAGTTCCTCTGCCCCTGCCACACCGCGGTCTTCGGCGTGGACGGGAGGGTCGTGAGCGGGCCTCCGCCCAGGCCCCTGGACCGCTACCAGTCCAAGGTCGCGGGCGAGCGGCTTCTCATCCTGCCCAAGCCCGTGCGGGAGAAGGCATGAGCCTCAAGGCCGCCGGGGAGTGGCTCAGGGAGAGGACCGGCCTTGATCGGGTCTGGGAGGCGCTCTTCGAGCGCCACGTGCCAGAGGCCAAAGGACCCGTTGCCTGGCTCTACACCCTTGGAAGCGCGAGCCTCTTCGTGTTCCTGGTTCAGTTCGCGACAGGCTGCCTGCTCGCCATGAACTACGTCCCGTCCCCTGACCACGCCTATGACTCGGTGAAATTCATCGGAGAGCAGGTCCTCTTCGGCCGCTTGATCCGGGGCCTGCACCACTGGGGGGCCACCTTCATGGTGGTCCTGGTGGGATTGCACATGCTGCGGGTCTTTTTCATGGGCGCCTACAAGTACCCCCGGGAGGCCACCTGGATCGTGGGGGTGGGGCTCTTTTTGCTGGTCATGGGCTTCAGCTTCACAGGGTATCTTCTGCCCTGGGACCAGAAGGCCTTTTGGGCGACCGCTGTTGGGACCAACATCGCGGGCCAGGCCCCTGTTGTGGGCTCCTCCCTCTCCAAGGTCCTCCTGGGAAGCGAGGAGATGGGGGCAGCGACCTTGACTCGCTTTTACGCCCTGCACGTCCTGGTTCTGCCGGCCTTGACCGGGCTTTTCATCCTCCTGCACCTCTTCCTGGTGGTCTGGCATGGGATCTCGGAGACTCCAGAGAGGCGCCGGGGGGGTCCCCAGGAGTGAGCATGCGCGACTGGCACGAGGAGTACAAGCGCCGCTACCTCAAGCTCAAGGAGGCGGGGAAGTCCTTCTTTCCCCACGCGGTCTTCAAGGACGCCCTGGTCGCCGCCCTGATCCTGGCCGCGCTCTGCGTCCTGGCCTTGAGCCTCGGGGCCAAGCTCGAGGATCTGGCAGACCCTACGGACGCGACCTACAACCCCAGGCCGGAGTGGTACTTCCTCTTCCTCTTCCAGGCCCTCAAGTTCTTCCCAGGGCACCTTGAGGCCGTGGCTGCCGTGGTCTTGCCCGGCGCCGCTGTCCTTTTCCTGGTCCTGCTTCCCTTTCTCGACAAGGGCCCGGCCCGCCATCCCCTGGACAGGCCCTTGTGGACAGGCCTGGGGGTCCTGGCCCTCTGCGGCTTCGCCTACCTCACCTGGGCCGGCTACAAGAGCCCGCTGACAAACCCCATCGTGGAGAAGGACCCTCTGGTCCTCAGGGGCCAGAGGCTCTTCCGGGAGCTCAACTGCGCCTACTGCCACAGGATAGGAGGCAAGGGAGGGACCGTGGGGCCCGAACTCGACAAGGTGGCCGGCGAGGAGACCGAGGAGTGGCTGGAGAGGCACTTCCGGGACCCCCAGGCCGTGACCCCCGGCTCTGTCATGCCCAAGCTCAACCTTTTGGACGATGAGATCAGGGCCTTGGTCGCCTACATGAAGTCCCTGGGCGGAGGAGGCCCCTATACTGAGGAGGCCCCCAAGCTCTTCGCCGAGAACTGCGCCGCCTGCCACCGCATCGGCAAGGAGGGGGGGGAGACCGGGCCCGACCTCTCCCTCATCGGCTCGGCCAGGGACAAGGCCTACCTCAAGAGGTACATTCAGGACCCTGTCGCGCTCAACCCTGCCTCCGCCATGCCGGGCTACAAGGACCAGCTCACCGAGGTCCAGATCGAGGACCTGGCCCGCTACCTGGCCACCCAGGGCCGCTGAAGGCCTTCCTTCCAAGGGCAAATCTGGCGCATTCGTTGCGTTGACCAAGGCCGGCATGGGTCAAACATCCTTGGCCGGGCTCTTTTGGGCGCTGGCGGCTGCACTCGGAGCTTCTCCTGCCTGGGCCGGACGCTTCATCACTGTCCCTTTTGCCGAGACCCTCCCAGCGGGCCGATACAGCCTCTGGCAGTTCGGTCTTTACGAGCAAAAGGGAAGCAAGAGCTGGCGCTCCCTCAATCGCCTCGACCTCGGTCTCTACGAGGGGGTCGAGTTGGGGGTCCTCGTGATCAGCCCCAAGGGGAGGCAGCCCGACACCTGGATCAACCTCCAATACCGCCCGCTTGCGGAAGGGCGGTATCATCCCTCCGTTTCCGTGGGCCTCTGGGATGCCTTCCGCAAGGCCCCGCTTTTCTCTGACAGGCCGGCGGGGCCATCCCCATTCCTGGCCCTAGGCAAGGGGATTGCGAAAGGCGAGCGTTACCTGAAGGGAGGGCTCAGCCTGGGGGCCAACAGGCTCGACGGCCTCTCAGGCGGGCTGGACCTGCGCTTCCTGGATTCCACCGGGTTCATGATCGAATTCGCCCCGAGGAACCTGCGCCTTCCCGGAGCGGACGCCTGGGACGCGGCCCTCTACCAGTGGCTCGGCAAATTCTTCAGGGTCCGCCTCAGCCGCGTGGGAGGCAACCCCATGATCGACGGCTTCTTCACGTATCAGTTCGGGGCATAAACGATTTGGGCCTTGACAGCTTCTGGGATTCCGCTAAACTAATTACGTGGATCCCTCAAAATCCTTCGCCTTGGTCCTTGCGGCCTCGGTCGCGGTCTGCTCCCCTCTCCATTGCCTGGCCGAGGCTGTTCATGCCCCCTCCCCGGCGTCTTTCGCGGAAGCCTCCGGTCCGGCCCCCCTTTGGAACAGGGCTTCCCACTGCCTGTCCCACCCAGCCCTGCTCCCAGCAGCCCCTGACATAGGAAGAGCGGGTTTCCAGGCTGACTTCCTGCTTGGAGCGATTCATCCCGGCCGCTTCCCCAGCCGGGACGCGCCTTTTCCAAGGACTCTGGGGCCTCCCCGAGACCGCGGCCATCCCGGCTCCTCTCCTTCTTCCTGGGTCCTTCCCCTTCTGATCTGATCCTGCCCACAGAGTCGGCGCCAGCCGGCCTGTTTTTTCTCAGATGAAGTGCTTGGGAGGGAACTATGCGCATGGTGCGATTCGCGATCTCCAATCCGTACGGCATCGCCGTGGCCGCCCTCATGATCCTCATCCTGGGGGCCGTCTGCCTGGCCAGGCTTCCGAAAGACCTGCTTCCTGTCTTCAAGACCCCGGCCGTGCAAATCCTAACCTTCTATCCTGGCATGCCTGCCGAGGTCGTGGAAAAGGACATCACCACTCGCCTGGAGCGCTGGACCGGGCAGTCCAACGGCATCGCCAGGCAGGAGTCCAAGTCCATGATCGGGGTCTCTATCGTGAAGGACTTCTTCCGGCCGGACATAGACCCCAATACCGCCATGTCCCAGGTGACCTCCCTGGCCATGTCGGACCTCTACTACCTTCCGCCCGGCACCATCCCCCCCATGGTCATGCCCTTCGACCCGACCGCGGCCAGCCCATTGGCACTCCTGACAGTCGAGCATCCCGAGATGAACGAAACCCAGCTCTACGACGTGGCCTATTTCAGCCTCAGGAACATGCTTCAGGGCATCTCGGGCGTGATCGCGCCCGCGGTCTACGGAGGAACCCTGCGTCGGATCTACGCCTACGTGGATCCAGGCAGGCTTGCGGAGAAGAACCTTTCCCCCATGGACGTGGCCGAGGCCCTGAGGAACTCCAACGTGATGATTCCGACGGGAAACGCCAAGTTCGGCGGCAGGGACTACCAGATCGTGACCAACGCCATGGTCGAGAGCGTGGCGGAGATGAACGACTTCCTCATCCGGGGCGAGATGGGCGTTCCGGTCTACGTCAGGGACGTGGCCCGGGTGGAGGATACTCACCAGATCCAGACCAACGTGGTGCGCGTCAACGGCAAAAGGCAGGTCTATATCCCGATCTACAGGCAGCCAGGGGCCAACACCATCGAGGTGGTGGACGGCATCAGGTCGGCCTTAAAGGAGATCCTGGAGCGCCTGCCCAAGGGGATGAGACTGGAGCTCGCTGGGGATCAGTCCGTCTTCGTCAGAAACGCCATCCGCAGCCTTGCCCTGGAAGTGGTTTTTGGGGGTCTCTTGGCGATTCTCATGGTCTTCCTTTTCTTGAGGAGCTGGCGGGCCTCCTTGGGCGTCGCCTTGGCCATGCCCCTTTCCATCTTCGCCGCCTTCATCGGCTTGTGGCTTGCCGGGGAGGCTGTCAACGCCATGACCCTGGGAGGGCTGGCCCTGGCCGTGGGCATCCTCATCGACAACTCCATCGTGGTGCTTGAGAACGTCGCCCGGCACCTGGAATCGGGCGGCTCCAGGCAGGAGGCGGCATTGAACGCCGCCGGCGAAGTCTCCCTCCCGGTGCTCGCGGCCACGACCACCATGGTGATCGTCTTTCTCCCGGTGGTCTTTCTGACCGGCATAGGGAGATTCCTGTTCGCGCCCTTGGCCCTCTCCGTGGTCTTCGCCGTCCTCGCCTCCTACGGGCTTGCCATGACGCTCGTTCCCTGCTTTTGTTCCCTCTTTCTCAAGTCCGAGGGGCCCGGAAAGGACCGGTTCGGGAAGGCCGCGGCCTTTTACGAGGCGGTCCTGCGCTTCTGCCTCGGAAACAGGCTTGTCATTCTAGGACTAGTCCTGATCCTATTCTCTGGCTCTTTGTATCTTTATCCTCTCCTGGGCAAGGAGCTTTTCCCCAGATCGGACGTCGGGCACCTGAATGTCCAACTGCGCCTGCCGACCGGAACCAGCGTCGATGAGACCGAGAGGGTGCTGGCCCAGGTCGAGAGGCGCCTGCCCGAGGTGATCGAGCCCTCGGCCCTTAAGACGGTCATCACCAACATCGGGGTGCTCTACGATTGGCCGGCCGCCTACACCCCGAACGCAGGACCCCAGGACTCCTTCTTGGAGATCGAGCTCTCCGAGGAGCGAAAGACCTCCTCCTTCGAGTACGCCAGGAAGCTCCGGGACTTCATGGCGGCGGAGTTTCCCGGCGTGGAGACCTCCGTCGAGACCGGAGGGCTTCTCACCGCGGCCTTGAACGAGGGCCTGCCCGCCCCCATCAACATCCAGGTTCAGGGCCAAGACCTGCGCGTTTCCATGGGCCTGGCCAGGGAAATCCTCGGAAGGGTGAAGGCCGTTCCCGGCGCGGTGGACGCGCGCATCCAGGAAAGGCTGGACTATCCCCAGATCCATGTCAGGATCGATCGGGGCAAGGTGGCGGCCCTGGGCCTCACGGTCCAGGAGGTGGTCAAGAACGTAGTGACTGCTTTCAACTCGAGCGTGAATTTCGCCCCGGCCTTCTGGATCGACGAGAGGAGCGGCATCCACTATTTCCTGGGAGCCCAGTACCCGGAGGATTCGATCCAGAGCATCGAGACCCTCAAAGAGATCCCGATCACGGGCAGGAGGCAGGACCGGATCGTGAGGCTCAAGGAGCTGGCGAGCTTCGAGGAGCGTCAGGCCCCCTCCGAGGTGCGGCACGTGAACATCCGGCGGACCCTCAACCTCTTCGTCAACGTCCACGGCAGGGACATCGGTTCGGTGGCTCGGGAGATCGAGGAAAAAATACGGGACATCCAGGCCCCCGAGGGCTACGCCCTCCGCATGCGCGGGGAGGTCTCGGCCATGCGCGCCTCCTTCCAGGACCTGGGCCTCGGCCTGATCCTGGCCGTGGTCCTGGTCTATTTGGTCCTGGTGGCCCAGTTCCGTTCCTTTCTGGATCCCCTCCTGATCCTTTGCTCCGTCCCTCTCGGGTTCATGGGAGTCCTGCTCCTGCTTTGGCTGACCGGCACGCGGGTGAACATCCAGTCCTTCATCGGCCTCGTCTTCATGGTCGGGATCGCGGTGGCCAACGGCATCCTGCTCATAGACTTCGCCAACCGCCTCTGGCGCCAGGGGGTTGCCGCGGAGGAGGCGGTGATCCGCGCCGGGCTTCTGAGGCTGCGTCCCATCCTCATGACGGCACTGGCCGCCATGCTGGGGCTTCTCCCCATGGCCATAGGGATCGGGCACGGAGCTGAGGCCAACCTGCCCCTGGCGAGGGCTGTTCTGGGAGGCCTTTCGGTCTCGACCCTCCTGACCCTGCTGGTGGTGCCCGTTCTTTATGCCATGCTCAAGGGGCGGCGAAAATCCGGGGCTTCCGAGCCAGGGCCTTTGGCCGCGGCCTCGGACTCTGGGCCCAGGGACGCCGGGAGCCTCCTGATCCTGGGGCTACTCCTGGGCGCTCAAGGCATCCTGGCCGCGGAGCCTGTGCGCGTTTTGAGCCTGGAGGAGGCCACGGCCGTGGCCCTTGAGCGCCATCCAGAGATACTGGCTGCCAGGACCAGGGAGACGGAGGCCCGTTCGGGAATCCTCCTGGCCCGCTCCCCCCTTTGGCCGAGGCTGACCGCCTCAGCCATGCAGTCCAAGGGCCTGGGAGGCTCCTCTTCCGCCATCGGCATCACTGGCCTCGTGAATTCGCCTTTTCGCAAGGATCCCGCCGTGGGGGTGGACGCGGCCTGGAATCTCTACGATTTCGGCCGCACCTCCTACAAGGCCAAGGCTGCGGAGCGCCACTGGGAGAGCGCTCGCGAGGAGTTGAGGCGCGTGGAGGATTCGGTGCGTTTGGCTGTTTCCGAGGCCTTCTTTCAGTGCGCGGAGTACGGGTCGCTGGAGGCCCTCCTCAAAAGCCGCCTGAAAGACCAACGGGAGCTGGTTCAGGAGGTGGAGCGCTATGTCCGCTCCGGGCTGAGGTCTCCCGTCGAGCAGGATCTGGCCCGAAGCACCCTCTCGGGGATCCGGGCGCGCCAGGCCGAGGTGTCCGTCTATGGCGCTGCGGCATCGGCCAGGATGGTGGAGGCCATGGGCTTGCGAGACTTCGAGCCTTTCGCGTGCGTCGCCGCAGTCTCCCTCCCTCCCTTGCCCCCTCTGGAAGGCTTCCTATCCAGGGCCCTGGAGAACCGCCCTGAGATCGCCGTGGCCAAAGCCAAGCTCGATCGCGCCAAGGCGAGCCTGGCCGCTGCCAAGCGGGAGGATTGGCCCATCCTCTCAGCCGTTGCCAGCGCCGGAGTCCTCTCCGAGACCAGCCTGGTGCCCAAAAGGGAATGGAGCGCCGCGATCGGCATCAGGCTTCCGCTCTTCGAGGGCTTCAGGATCTCTGCCGCGCGGGGCATGGCCTCAAGCGAGGTGGGGCGATTCGAAGCGGAGCTCGCGCAGGCCGGAAACATAGTATCGCGGGAGCTCAAGAGCGCCCATGCCTTGGCCCAAGGCTTGAGGGATAAATTCTCTTACCTGCAGGAGCAGCTTGGACACGCGGAGCGCGCCTACCGCACGGCCAGGCGGCGTTATCTCGAAAAGACCGGGCCCTTGAGCGACTTGAGGGACGCCCAAAGCGCTTATTTTCATGTTTCCGAAAAGGAGACAAGCGGGAGATACGAGTTCCATAGGGCGGCCCGCAGATTGCTGATTTTGGCGGAAGGAGGCGAGTAGCCGAGGGCGGGCGCAGGCCGCGACTTTCCCGTCTGGAAGAACCTGCGGCCAGGGCTCAGGCGAACCCAAAGAAGGGCCGTCACCAAGTTATCCACCAACTGGCGTTGACGACAGTTGGAGAACTTGGAACAAAATCGCGGACCATAATGGGTTTGCAGAATGGAGGCCTTTGGGAGGGTCAGGGCTATCTCCATCAGGTCCAGGAGCTTGCGGAAGACCCTGTGCTCGATGCGCAGCCGGGCCGTGAGCCTCATGGCTTGCCTCCAGCGTAAAATCTTGCAACGGACCAGCCAAGAAGCCCCTGCCGCGGGAGCTTCCGTTGCATGAAACAAATAGGCCATGGCCACGACCGAGGAGATTCTGGATCCCCTTTTCAAGGAGCTTGCGGACGGGATCTGCGTGACAAACGGCCGGGGGGACATCCTCTACATGAACCCCGCGGCCCAGGCCCTCCTGGACCTCCCCTTCCCAGAGTCGGCCGGCAAGAGCCTCTGCTCCCTGCTTTGCGAGCATCTCTTCGTCCCAGGCTCGACTGAGGCCGCCTCCAGCCTTTGCCCCCTGCTTTCCTCCCGGAGCGAGCAGAAGACCTTCAGCTTCTGCGGCCGCTACGGCCCCCAAATGGCCTACGAGTGGAAGGAGTCCAAGATCTACCGGATGGAGCAGTGGAAGAACCTCAGGATCCGCTGCCTCAAGATGTCCACCTCCCTCTTCGATTCCTGGGAGGCCGACAAGCACTTCATGCTCATCGAGGACGCCTCCGCGGAGCTGGAGCTCCAGCGCCACAAGGAGGACTGGCGCCAGATGATCGCCCATGACCTGCGCGCCCCCCTGACCAACATCCTCGGGGCCCTGCGCCTTCTGGCCGGGGCCCCCCCGGGGCACGCCCTGGAGCCGGCGGAGACCAAGCTCCTCAAGAGCAGCCTCAAGGCCTGCCAGGTCATGATCGAGCTCCTCAACCTCTACCACGAGGTGGCCAGGTTCGACGCGGGCCTCATGCCGGTGAGCCTTGCCCGGGTGGATCTCCTGGAACTGGCCGGCCAGGCCGTGGAGGAGCAGTCGGCCCTGGCCCGGGAGCGGAGGGTGGAGATCGCGGTGGAGATGCCCAAGGGCCTTGAGGCCCTGGCCGACCCCGAGCTCCTATTGAGGGTCTTCCAGAACATCCTCAATAATGCTATTAAGTTCTCACCAGAGGGCGGGCGGGTGGAGATGGCCGGCCGGGGGACGGAGGGCAGGGTCAGAGTCTCTTTCAGGGATGCGGGTCCCGGCGTAGCCTCCGAGGACCTCCCCTACCTCTTCGACCGCTATTACCAGGCCAAGGCGCGCCGCGCTGGCAAGATCCAGGGCACGGGCCTTGGGCTGACCTTCTGCTTCGAGGCCTTGAAGGCCATGAAGGGGGAGATCGCGGTGGAGTCCCAGCCCGGGGCCGGGGCGAGCTTTATCCTGGGCCTGCCGGCTCCGCCGGGGCCGGCGGAGGGCAAGGGCCCAGAGCCTTCCAAAGGGCAGGAGACTTCTTGAGGAGGAACTATGCTGGCAAGAGACATCATGCGCAGGCATGTCGTGAGCGTCAAGCCGGAGATGACACTCCAGGAGCTGGCCAAGCTCTTCATCGAGCGCAAGATATCGGGGGCGCCGGTCGTGGACCGCCAGGGGAGGCTTTTGGGCGTGGTCTCCCAGACGGATCTGGTGCGCCGTGACCGGGAGGAGTCCCCGGTCGAGGTCCCCCGCTACTACTGGGACGCGGAGAGGGAGGTCTCCCTGAAGGGCTTTCATGTCCAGGACCCGGATTTCGCGCGGGTCAAGGACGTCATGACCCCTGCCGTGATCTCGGCCGAGGAGACGGCCCGGGTCAAGGACCTGGCCAGGCTCAT
>CAYLZQ010000030.1:0-519 GCA_964388045.1 uncultured Elusimicrobia bacterium
GCGGCCCTGATCTTCTCCGCGAGGCCCGCAGCCTCCTTGCGGCCCATGCGGCTTACGATCGCGAACTCCTCGCCGCCCAGCCTGACCACATCGGCCCTCCCGGCGCTTGTCTCAATGACGATCTCGCCGAGGCGCCTAATGAGCAGGTCGCCCACGCTCCGGCCGTGCAGCCGGTTGAAGCCGCCGAAATAATCCCCGTCCAAATAGGTCACGCTGCCGCCCTGGCCCATGAGCTCTTCGACGTGTTCCGCCAGCCACTCCCGGTTCCTGGCGCCCGTCAAGGAGTCCCTATAGGCCTCCCGCTCGAGCTGCGCCCTCAAGGCGGGGTCCTCGACCTCCTTAAGAAGCTCCTTATAGGTGATCTCGGGAGGCTTGCGCTCGCCCCAACTGATTCTCGATGGCCGCTTGCCCGCGATCGAGATCGGATTTCCGTCCGCCTTGAGCATGGCTTCTTCGATTATTTTCGATGCGGGCTTGGCTTGATCCTTGACGATCTCAGCCATGCCGAGGTCTATGCGA
>CAYLZQ010000030.1:529-2117 GCA_964388045.1 uncultured Elusimicrobia bacterium
GGCCTCGACGATCCTGGCTATGGCCTCTTTTCTGAGGGCCGCCGCGACTTCACCGGCGGTGATTCCCTCCCGGGTGAGGAGATGGAAGTTTCCCCCTATCCCGCGGACGAAGTCGAAGGCCAGGGATCTCCCGTCCACCTTGATTTCGCCTCTTAGGAATTTGCCGAGGGCGGCGAGGGCCACGTCGCCGGCATCATGGCCGTATTTGTCGTTTATGGACTTGACGTCGAGGTTGAAGCGGATGACTTCGGTGTGCTGGCCAAGGAGGGTCTCGGCGTTTTCCCGAACATGGCGCATGTTTCGCGCCCCGGTCACTCTGTCCGTAAAAAATTTATGCTCCAATTTGAGACGCAAAGTCAGGTCCTTGACCCCTGTGAGCAGCTCCCTGACCAGGGGAGGGCCGCGGGCCTCCCCCGTGAGATCCACCCCCCCCGTCTTTCCCCTCTCGGGCCCGGCGCCGGCGATCCCGGCGGGAGCCAAGGCCCCGGGTTTGGGTTCGGGCACTATGACGCCCCTCTCCAAGAGGTTTTGGTAGAGAATTTTGAGGCCGTAGGCGTCCACCGATAGGCGCCCCCTGGCCGCCTCGACCGCTTTCGCGGTTTCCGGCCTGGGCCCCCCGAAATCAATGAGGGTGAAATGCAGCTTTCCGTTGACACGGTGGACGTAAACGTTGGTCCCTCCCCCAAGATCCCCATGCACGACCCCAGCCCGGTTCAAGGCCACCACGGCCCTCACCAGATCCATGAACTCGGCGTGCGTCATCTTGAAGTCCGCGGGGAGGGACGCCAGGTCCAGGGCGTGCCCGGGGGCCTCCTCCATGATCAGCGGAACCCCGCCTTCCTTGACTCGGCCGCGGAGCGCGGGCGGAATGGCTTCCTTCCCAGAGCCTAGGAACCTGGCGACACGGACGTTTTCAACCCCGAGCGGGACTTCGGACGCCCTCCCATGGTTTCCGACTTCGAAGGTCGTGGCGTCAAGCTTGAAAACCACGCCAGGCTCACCCTCCCCCTGACCGGGGCGCTGAAGCCTGAAGACCTGGTTGGTATGGCCGATGGGGGTCAATTGGGCATCGCCCCCGCTCCAATCCCCGGCCCCCCCTTCGACGATCCCGGCCGTTTTCCCCGGACCGGACGGGGGAGCTTTGAGGCCAGCCCGCCGTTTATAGGAAGGGAGGTTGGTCTCGATCAGGTTGATTTGGTAGTCAAGCCTGCCCAGGGTTTCAGGGTCTATGTCTCTGGCCGGGTCGGCCAGGTTTTGCCTGGCCTTGTTGACGGCGCGCTCGGCCTTGTCCCAGGCCTTTTCGGCCTTCAGCCGGTCTTCCTGGGCCTTGGCCGAATCTTTTGGCTTCTTGCTTCTCTGCGCTTTTGCTTCGCTTTTTCTCGCTTCCGCCTCGCTCAACTTCGCCTCATCGACCAGGCGCCTGATGATTCCAGGGGCCTCCTCCGGCCTCTCCTCGATCGCCCTTGAATCCTCCGTTCTTAGCCCCTCATAGGTTTCGCCCTCCGGGCGGCCCTCGGCTCCCGCGGTTTTGCCCTCCTGGGCCGCTTCCCCTTCCGCCGCGGTCCTTTCATCCCGCAAACGTCGGGCC
>CAYLZQ010000030.1:2127-10848 GCA_964388045.1 uncultured Elusimicrobia bacterium
CTCCCATTCCGCTTTGAACTTTGCAACCTCCTCCTGTGCTCGCGAAGTCTCGGCCGCGGTCGGCGGCTCGCGGGTGAATGTCCGCCCACCCCGACCTCCCGAGAGCTTGGTGAATGCCTCGACGCTGGCGCTGTGCCTGGTCCCGTTCAGGGAGTCGAGCCAGGAGACGTGGATCTGGCCGTCCGCGCCCTTATAGACCATGTCCACGTAGATCGCGTGAGCCTGCCCCCCCATGACCAGTTCCGACACCACCCCGCGCCCGTCCAGGACGGTCTTGATGAGATCCGCGGGAGAAACCGTTTTCAAACCGACCCCGTATTTCAACTGCACGAATTTCAGGAAGGCTACCTGCTCGGCCGCTGTGAGGCCGTGCCCTTCGATCTCCGCGCGGAATCCCGGAGCGAATTCTTCCGCCAGCTTGAGCAGATCATGCGCCTTGACGTCCAGCCCCAGGCTCCGCAGTTGGCTCGCCCAGCCGTGAAGGGTGCAGGTCTGGCCTATTTGAACTTCCACCAACTTGACCAGCTCCATGGGCCCCCACCACTCCTTAGGCCGATCCTTGAGGCCTTCGGTCTTGAGGTAGAAATCCATGGTAGCCTCGGGATGGCCTCCCTCCTGGGCTTGTTTGATCGCCGCATCCAGCTCCTTTTTTGCCTGTTGCTCGGTCAATTCTCCCCGCTGGACCCGCTCCCGGATCTCCCGGCCGACAGGCCCCTCTCTCACTTTCCCAGCCACCTCCTCTTTCTGCCTGTTCCTGAGTTCCCGAGTCGCCTCGTCGATCCCCTGGAGGACCGAAAGGACCATTTTCGCAGCCGCCTCCTTAACCTTCGGGTCAGGCTTGGCCAAGCCCTCCAGGTCCACGTCCAATTCCGTCGTAATTTGCCGCCGGGTCTTGCCGCGCGCGTCCGCTATCTCCCTTTCATAACGGGTGAACCCCGGTCCCTCCTTTTTGACGACCTCGTCCCCGATATGATGCTCGGTAACCCGCGCCTGACCCTCGATCTCGATGACCTTCGTACCGTAAAAATTTCCGTACTTGTCGAAGACCCCGTCGATATCCTCCACCACGCGCTTGCCGTCCTCAGTTCTAAATTCCCATTTGCGAAGTAGATCGCCCTCATAATGCGCCGTTAGGACTTTCTTCCCGTCTATTTCGGTCGTTTTCGTCCCGCTGAACCCGCCTTTGGCGTCCAGCCTTCCCTCGAAGCGCTCCTCGATGGGTTTGCCATCCTTCGTCCTTCCCTCCTTCCTGCGGAGCTGGAGGAGGCGCTCCCGCGGCAGGATGGGAAGGGTGCGGCTGATCCGTATTTTCGGTTCTCCTGGAACCCTGGTCTCCCTCATGCCCGTCACCTGGGCCAGCCGATCCCAGGTGAGCTCGCTCTTGCCCGCCGGATCCAGGTTTCTCTTTATGAGCAGCTCCACATCCTTCGGCTTGAGCCCCATTTCCTGCCACTTGTTGATCCGTTCCCTGGCCCTGGCCGGGTCCACCCCGTCGCGGATCATCCTATGATGAAGCGGCACGAATTCCGGCCTGATCCCCTGCGCCTGGCCATGCTCGAACCATCCGTGAGCATCCTCCGGGGTATACCCGTGTTCCCTAATGAGCCTGTCCACGGCGGCCTGCCTTTGATTGTCCACCACCCAGCTGGCCTTCTCAGGCGTGTACCCGTGTTCCTTAATGAGCCTGTCCACGGCGATCTGCCTTTGTTTCTCCCACACCTCGCTGGCCTGCTCCTTTGTGTACCCGTGCTCCCTCATGAGCGTTTCGATAGCGGCCTGCTTTTGAGCGTACAAAGTGCTGCCATCCAGGGGAACATTCATCTCCCTTTCCACGCTCCTGGGGTCAGGCTTCTTATGGCGGACTCCTGCCTCCGGATCCAGGCGGCGCAGTTCCATGAGCCGCTCGAGAACGGGGCTCATCCGGGGGCCCTTTTCTCCCTTAAAGGCTTTGACAGCGGCCTCGCCCATGCTGTGCCCTGAAAAGACTCCAAAACCCACGGCTTGCTCCGTAAAGCCCTCCAATGCGGCCAGATAATTATGATAGGCCTCGGGTTTCTGGCTGGGCGCGGACAATTCATCCAAGGCATTCTTCAAATCCCAACCGCTCTTTACGACTCCATATTTGAACGACCAATCGTAATAGTAACCCACGCCCCTCGACAGCATTTGCCCGAGTCTCCCAGTTTGGGCGATGGCGCCCATGGCTCCCATGAAGGCAACCATCTCCGGCACGCTGTTGGCGAAGTTGATGCCGCCCTGCAGGACCGCGCCCAACTCCGCATGCCCCATAGAGGCCATCCGGCGCCCCACGTTTTGGACGTTAAATTGCGATTCCATCCTCAAGCCCACGTTCGCGTCAGCCTGGGCGAACTGGTCTTCGGCGAAGGTCTTCCAGTAATTCCTCTCCTCCAGATTTCCCCACAAGCCATGATACTCCGAGTAGAGCTTAGCGCCGGCTCCAAGTGCCACATTCCCTATCCCGCTTAAACCCGTCACCAGCAACTTCCCGCCGGCTCTCAGGCCTTCGAAGGTCTTTCCAAACACTTCCGCGCCACCCGATAGCGTCCCTTCAATTCCCTTGATCAAGTAGCGGCCGGGGTCGAAGTCTCTGCCGATCGCCGCATCATAATCGAGCTTTTTTCTGCCCACTTCATAGTCATACCAAGACGGCATCCTCTCACCAGCCTTGTAGGCAAGAGCTTTAGTAACGACGTCATACCTGTTCCCTGACCACCAGTGACTTGCATCTTTGTTGCGTTCGAGGTCCTCGCGCAGTCTAAACTCATAATCCTTATCCAGATAATCAGCCATGGGCACCCTTTGCGCATGCTCGCCCTGTCCAGCGATGGTCTCAGCGCGGATGCCCACCTCTCCCAGGACGTTATTCGGGGAGAGGTAGATCGTGGCTACCCCTCCGCTCCTATCAATGGAGGTAACCTCAACGGCCTGCTGCCCTGGATTTATCTTGAAGCGCAGCTCCATGGCGGAATGTTTATTCATGAAATTGGCCAAGGCCAACTCCTCCGGCGTGCCCTGGCTCTTAGGGTCCCAGTTCACGCTGGAACTGCGCCAGCCATTCTTTGAAAGAAGGTTAAAGACCAACTCTTTCGCTGCGGCCAGGGCCTGGCTTTCCGCCCCACCAGGAGGCTTCCTCCATACAAATTCATCGGACTCTCCCTGAGAGACTCCAGTCACAAGGTCGTTGAGAGAATTATCATTTTCGTCAAAATAATCCTTTCCTGTGATTACCCCGTCGACCTTCGTATACTTTCCCCTGCCGCCCCTGGCCTTGACAACCTGAGGAAGTTCATTTTCCGGAACGTCTCCCAACTCATGCTTGTGCTTCTCCTTGTCCTCCCAGGTTATCTCATGTGTAGGAGAAAGATCGTTTTGGACGGCTCCCTTTGGAATAATGACTTTCCCATGCAAATCCTTCACATCTTGCGTAAACACGTCAGTCTCCGCCAGTTTGGTCCCGTCAGGCGCAAACACCTCATGGCGGGTTCTCCCCGGCAGTTGAGTGTCAATCAGGCGCTTATTGTCACCCGTGGTCTGGGCATGGCGCGGGTATGACGCGACCCTCCCGGTTTCGGGATCCCTAACGTTGAGATACTCCAAACCCTCCTTCATGACGATCTGCGCGCCTTTTTCCTCCTTGGAGAGGGGGCCGTTATAAAGCCTCAACTCCAGAGTATCCATGTCGACCCTGTACTCCCTCCCGTCCGCGGTGACTCCCTGGCCGCTGAACTTGGAAATCTTCTTGGTGAGGGGGTTTTCGATGCTGACTACCGGATTTCTAGACATTGGAACATTCTTGCCGTCTACCCTCATGAGGGCCACTCCGGCCTTGGCGTAATCCGGCGGCAACGGCACGAAGCCGTTATAGACGTCCATGCGCCCGACCTCCATCCCCAGATTCTCATCCCAGGAATACTTGATTCTGTACTCCGTCATGGTTGACTTTTTGAATTTCAGCGAAAGCATCCCCGCCGTCCCCGCCGACAAGGCCGACAGCGCCCAAAGAACTTGGTTGACGGGATCGGTCGGAAGGTGGATGCCCTTGCCGCTGTACGCCCCCGGATTGCTGGGATCTGCTCCCGCGATCCTATCCTTGGGATTGGATAAATAGACCTCCTCGCCGTTCACCCTCATGCGGAGAAAACCGGCTTCCTGAGCGGCTTTGTCCATCGGCCGCGAAAGGTCCCAATCGTCTACGCCGTTGTAAAGCACCGGACGCTCTATTGTCATTCCGGTCCTGGGATTGACCACATATTCGATTCTGTACTCCCTTGTCTTGATGAGCTGCGGGAAGAAGCCCCCTCCAAGAATCGCCAGAGGAGCCAAAGCCATGAGGATCTGGTTCGCCGCATCGCTGGGGTTGGCGACGGACACGCTTTGCCTGCTAAACGTTTTCTTGGTCTTGTCGTTGGTGACAGTCTCGCTCAAACCAGGGAAAGACCAGGTTCCCACCCCGCCTTCCACGGAATGCGTAAGACCGGCGGCTTCCAGGGCTTTCGCATCGCTAAGGGAATTTGTGATACCCATAGCCACCAAGTCCTCAGCCGAATGATTTACCTTTTTGAGGTTATAAGGCACCAATTGCCCGGTTTGCAGATCCACCCTGTACACGCCGGCTCCCAGTCCATCGGACTCTTCGGATGTCAAGGTCACACTGGCCTGGCTCAGTCTGCGAGTCTCTCCGCTTCTTGGGTCTTTCACATTCACGTAGGCCCCTTCTGCGGGGACTAATTTGGTCTTCCCGGTAATGGGATCGAGTTTCCATGCGAGGCCTGCCTCGGCGAGTTTTTTTGAGTAATCTGAAGGAAGCAGCTCCCCGAGGCCGGTCTCTGGATTTCTTTTGACTACCAGCTCCGTGACATTCCCAGCGCCGTCTACATCGGGGACCTTGCCGTTGCCTCGAATGTCTATCTTGTCTCCTATCTGCACGCACTCGAATCCCTTTCCGGCTAAACCCATCCTGGCAAGGATATCAGGCCTGGGAACCTCCTGCGCGACCCACTCCCCATTCTTAAGAACATACTTTGATTTCTGTCTCGGAGGCCCCTCGACGTATTTCTGGGTCTTCTCATCCCACTCCTGGCTCGGGACGGTGTTGTTTGGATCGCTGACCTCTCTTTCCCCCGTGGTCTTGCCGTCATGCCAGGTGATGCGGTCCATGACGTCCACGGGCTTGCCTTTTCCATCCGGGGCCGCGATATGGCTGTTGGTGACGGTAGTGATGGTTCCCGACTTGGGAACACCTGATCTGTCGTAGCGAACGTTCTCCAAGGTCTCGACGGTAGTCGTGACATCTCGGTCCGGCACGCCCTCCACCCCCTTGACTACGAGCTTGCCTATTCGCTCGCCTAGGAAGCCGGACCGATTGTCAAAGTCCTTGAAAAATAGCTCGCGCTTGCCTATTTGCTCCCCTGCGACCTCTGGCTCGCCCTCTTCCTTCCCCGAGGGGGGAGTACAATCGTGGGGATCGTCGCATTCCCAGGTGGTGGTCTTGCGCGTTCCGTTGGCTATAGTGCCTCCGTCCGGCGTGGTTTCCTCCACGACTTGAGCTTCGGTTCCCCGGGCTTGGTAACCGCCGCACTTGGGAGCTTTCTCCCCTTTGCGGATGAGGCCCACGTAGCCGCACTCCGGTTTGGCGACTATGAGGGTCGTTCCTCCGGAAATGAGGCCCGATTTGCCCAAAACAGGGCGGTTGGCAATCTCCAAGGAGAGCGTCCTCTCCCCCGCCTTCATTTCCAGAGTTCCGGTAAGAGGGCGGCCCTTTGAGTCGTAGCTTCGCCCTTCGTAGATTTTCGTATAGACCTTTCCCTCCTCCGTGACGAGGGTCAAGGTTCCCTCCATGAAATCCTGGGCATGCAGGTCGTATTTGGCGCCTTTCGGATAAGTGACCTTTCCCTGGGCGGTCCTTACCGTTGCAGCGTCCGTAAAAACCTTGGCGCTGCCTTCCTTCCACTCCCCCGTGACGAGATCCTGCCTGGAGCCGGCGAGTATCATCTCGTTTTTGGCGGGTTTTCCCGTTTTCGGATCGTATTCCACGAAGTCCTGCGTGTACCTTATATAGCTTCCCTTCTTAAGCTTGCCCCTTTCGTCATACTCATAACGCGTTTGGCGGCCGTCCGCGGCCTGGACGATACCGTTCCTGTCGAGCTGCCAAATGCCTATCTCGTCAGCGAAAAGCAGTTTGCCGCTCTTATCTTTGACTGTCCGGCTTTCCCTGGCCAAATTGCCGTTGCTGGCTATGGTGTTCACGAAGCTCCCAATCCTGCCGCTGGAAAGGCGGGCCGTCCAGGATACGGCCTTGTACTGGCTGTTCTGGATCAATCGCTCGGTCGCGGGGTCCCTCGTGTAGAGTCTCTGGACCGCGAAGTATTCAGTTTTACATTCCCTTTGGGCGTCGTTAAGGCAGTTGCTCGCGGCATTCCTGCACTTCCATGCGGCCACATCGTCGCCCGACTCGCCGGCAGTGCAGCACATTTGCTTGTTGAAGTCCCGGTGGCAGCCTATCTGGCATAGCTGAGGATTCTCCTTGCACGCTTTAGTGCAAGCCTCCTTTGCTTTTTTTGCCTCCTCTGCCGTTAAGCCGGTTAATGAGGCGCACTGATCGCCTAGGCCTCCTCCCCCGCCACCCTCCCCCCTTCCGCATTCGGGCGGCCAGTCTTCGCCGACAATTTCCGATTCTTCATACTGATAGCAGATGTCTCCAGAGGAGTTTTTGCAGGTAACCAAAAACGGTTTTAAGCCGCCGCAGCGTGGCTCCCCTGCAATCTCCGGTTTGAAGCCCCCCAAAGTCGTCCTTGATTCCTCACAGGGCTGACAATGAAAATCGAAGGTGGTATAACCCATGTGGCGATGGCATTCGGGATCATGGAAGTAGAGGCGGTTTTCTAGCGTGCCAATGAAAGCGTAATCCGATACACAGGGAGGCTTCTTTTCTCCTGTCGGCGGGGGCGCTTCGTCATGGGGCGTAGAGCTCATGACAAAACCAGTCGGACAATCGGGACCGCCGCCGAACCAGATCTCGATTCCCTCAGGCCTATGAATCGTTCCGATGGGAACCCAGTCGCACGGCGGCGCTGACTCAACGACCTCGCCGCGTTTATTCTCGATCTCGACGTCAGTAAGTCCAAACTCCCATGAATGGACTTCCTCTTGGTCCCTGATGCCCTCTTCCCTGCGCAGGGCCCGGTAGGCCTCGAAGGCCTCGCCCAATAGAGCAACCTGCGGCCATGTCTCGATCGCCTCAAGCTCCTCGAACCCAAGCGCGAATTTTTCCATGGAGGCGGTCACGCCCAAGGCGTTGGATTCCGCCCAGGCCGCCGGGATCTCCTTCGAATGGCGCGCCTCAAGAAACTCTCGGAGGTTGAGCTCAAATTGGTCCATGCTCCCGCTGAGCTCAGCCAGGGGTGAAACGAGGCGGGGATCAAGATCGGCGATGGGGAGCTTGAGGACCTGCCCTATCCATCGCGAGGTGTCCTCGCTCCTGGCCTGGAGAAGCTCCCGGGCCCTGGGAGAGGGGGCGGCTCTCAACAAATCTTCCAGCAAAGCAGCAATGGCAATGCGGAGCTCTTCCAGGCGGCTCGGCAACTGCGGCACAGGGACAAACCCCGTGGCGCCGTCCGAACAGATCAAATAGAGATTGCCACGATGAATGCCCACCGCAAGCGGGTTATCACAACGGCCTTCGCCATGACTTTTCTTCTTTAGGACCGCGGGCGGCACTGCCTGGGTCGCGGGCGCGACGTAAACCGGCTTGGGCCCAGGGGAGGAAGTCGGCTTCGGGGGAGGGGCCTTGGCTGGCGCAGGCTCCGGATGAGGAAGCGCCGGCTCCAGGGGCCTGGATGGCGCGGTTTTGACTTCCTCCTGCGGGGTCGCCGTCTCTTCGTGCAAAACCGGCGCCTCCGCTCGCTCGCTCGGCGGCTGCGCCTCGGGAGTTGGCTCAGGCTCGACGCTGGTGGGGGTCTCGGGAGGGCTTTCAGGATGGGCCAAGCTTTCCTGGGCTATGAGGAAAGCTGGGAAGACAGAACTCCAGGCCAGGGAGAGGGCCATGCCCATGGCCAGGCTGCGCCGCGCGAGGCTCATACATGTAGTGTAACCCCTTCATTTTCCTAAATCAAGGCAGAAATGACAGGCAGAAATGAGATGCCCTCCCAACAATTCAGCCCCCGGGATCGTAGAAATGAGCTCGTGGCTTGGAATGGCATGCGAGTCTCAGGGACTCACTTCTTGGTTTTGCCGCCCAACTGGTCCCATTTCCGTTCCGAGTAATTTTTCCTTGCCTCCTCCTTCTCCTTGTCCTCCCTATTTTTGCGCGCTTGCTCCAGCTCCGCGTTCTTTTTCTCCCGTTCGTATTCGGCTTTTTGAAACTCCTTCTGCCGTTCCCTAAATGCCTCGCTCTTCTCCCGCTCCTTGCGCTCCGATTCTTCCTTCCTACGTCTTTCTTCCTCAGCCTCTCGTTTGAGTCGCGCCTTTTCCTCCAGTTCCGCGTTCCTCGCTTCGCTGTCGAATCCCTCTTTCTGGCCCTCCCACTGTCGCCGGCGGAAAGCCTCATCTTTCTTTTGCTTGTTTTTCTCTTCTTCTTCCTTTTTTCTCTCTTCCTCGCGCCTTTTCCTTCTTTTCTGCCGCTCCTGTACCCCTTCTTTAGCGCTTTTCACGCCTTCCTGCAGCTCCTGCAAAAAGCCTTTCTCCGGCTCGTGTCGCGGCTGA
>CAYLZQ010000031.1:0-10729 GCA_964388045.1 uncultured Elusimicrobia bacterium
CGCGGGGGGGGCCGAGCCCGTTTACAGCTTCACCCTGACTTCGGTCTATACCCCTTCGCTCTGAGGATCCATGGCGATCAGCATCAAGCTCACCAAGAAGCAGCAGCAGCTACTGGCGGCCGGGGTCCTCCTGCTTGGGGCCTTCGGCTACGCCTACTTCGCCTTCTTTTGGATTCCCGTCTCCAAGCGCACCGGCGAGGTCAAGAAGCAGATCCAAGAGGTGGAGGCCAAGATCGAGAAAGCGACCAGGCAGGCGGCCCGCCTGCCGCGCCTGGAGGCGGAGCTTGTGGAGCTCAACGCCAAGGCCGCCGAGGCGGAGAGGAGGCTGCCCCGCACGAAGTCTGTCCCGGAGATCCTGGTGGCCCTGAGCGTCCTGGGCGAGAAATACCGCGTGCAGCTCCTCTCCTTCGCGCCGGGGGCCCAGTCGAGCAAGCAGTTTTTCGTCGAGCTAAACTACCCGGTCTCGGTCCGAGGGGCTTACCACAACATCGGGCGCTTCCTGGCTGGCCTGGCCCTCGAGGAGAGGATATTCAACGTCCAGAACGTGGTCTACGGCGAGGCAGCCGGGGAGGCGGGGGAGATGTCGGTCAACTTCACCTTGATCGCTTACCAGTATAAGGGATGAAATTGGGAATCCTGAAGGGGAGGGGGGGGGTCCTGCTGGCTTGGCTGGCCGCGGCCCCGGCCCTGGGCGCGGCTCCCGCTTCCTCGAAGACGGCCGAGGCGGGGACCTCGACGGCCGCGGTCCGGGCCCCGGAGGCCGAGGCCTCCACGGCGCCGGCCCCGGGCGCCAGTTCGATCTACACGGCCGAGAGGCTGCGGGACCCCTTCCAGAGGGTCACGGCCTCGGGAGGGGGCATCGCCGGGCGGACCTTCGCCCCCGAGGATTTCAACATCCACAACATGACCCTGCGCGGGATCATGCGGGATGCCGGGAGCGACTACGCCCTCTTGACGGACAACACCTTCTCGGTGAGCTTCATGCTGCGCAAGGGGAGGCTGCACGACTCGAAGGGAAAGCCCGTGCCCGGGGTTTCCGGCTCGATCAACATCAGGCAGAAGACTGTCCACCTGATGACTCAGGACAAGGACGTCCAGGTATTTCGCCTCGGGGAGGAGTCCTCGGATTAGCCGGAAAAAATGCGCAGCAGATTTTTCGCCGCAAAGCCTTAACGACCGTTTATAGGATCGTGCGCTTTGCGCACGATCCGAAAGGATTATCTAAGGCCGTACACGGCAAGGAATTCTTGGATTCCGTTGCGGAAAAACCTTTGATGAATTCCTTGCCGTGTATACTGGGGGGAACGCCATGACCAACAACGCACCAAAAATGGGAGGTCTCAGGGACTGGGCTGCGGTCGCCCTCTCGGTCCTTCTCGCCGTGCCTTCCGGGCCAGCGGCCTGGGCGGCCGAGGCAGCCACCCTCGAGGGCATCGAGGTCGGGGAAGACCAGCTCAGGATCAAGCTTTCCGCCCAGACGCGCTATGACGCCTTCGTCACCGCCACTCCCCCCCGCCTGGTCCTGCAGCTCTTCGGAGCCGAATACCCGGCCGGTTCCAGGAGTTTCCCGGGCCGGGGTTCGTTGATCAAGGGCGTGCGGGCGGGCCAGTTCCAGAGCGCCCCCGAGATGATCGCGCGGGTGGTCGTGGACCTAGTCCAGTTGGCGGGCTACAAGGTCTCCCAGGAGAACGGACTGATCACCCTCGTCCTGGGCCGGCCGAGCGCGGCGGCCGCGGAGGAAGCCGCTCCCGCTTCTGCCGCGCAAGCCTCTTCGTCCAAGACAGGGGAGACGGAAGGGATGGCCGCCCAGGTCTCGCCCGAGCTGGCCGCGATGGCCGGCAAGGAAGAGCATGAGGCCTCGGAGCTCAGGGAGGCGGTCCGCGAGGCCCCGTCTTTGGCCCAGGCCCCAGCCGCTTCCAGGCCCAGGCTCCCCCGCTCGGACATCCTCAGCCGCCTGCCCCGGGACACGGTCTCCCTGGATTTCGAGAACACCGACATACGCGACGTGATCAAGCTCCTGGCCGCCAAGGCCAAGATCAACATCATCTACGGCCCGGACGTGAGCGGGACCCTCTCCTTGCACCTGGTGAACGTCCCCTTCCATGAGGCCTTCCGGACGATCCTCTCGATGATGAGCCTCTCCACGACCCAGGTAGGGGAGAACATCCTCAGGATCCTCACCCCCGCGGCCCTGGCCAAGGCCCAGACCGCGGCGGCCACGGCGACCAAGGTCATCGCCCTCAACTACACGAAGGCCTCGGAGATGGTGACCGCGATCAACGCGGTCCGCACGGCGGAGGGAAGGACCGGCTCCACGATCGCCGACGCCAAGACCAACTCCGTGATCGTGACCGAGTCCCTGGAGGGCCTGGCCGCGACCGAGAGGCTGATCTCCCAGCTCGACGTCCGGCCCAAGCAGGTCATGATCGAGGCCAAGCTCATCGAGGTCAGCCTCAACAACAGCCTTCATTACGGGATCCAGTGGGACTACCTCTCCGTGGACCGAGGCAAGATCGGGGGGCAGCAGGGGACCAATATGATCGGCACGGTCTCCAACCCCAACTCGGCCGGCCTGGTCAAACCCCTGGA
This sequence comes from uncultured Elusimicrobia bacterium, assembly GCA_964388045.1. Classification (GTDB taxonomy): domain Bacteria; phylum Elusimicrobiota; class Elusimicrobia; order UBA1565; family UBA9628; genus CAYLZQ01. The sequence goes on from CAYLZQ010000031.1 coordinate 2,590, forward strand.
TTTGAACGCCTCGGCCGCAGTGGGCGCTGGGGCCTCCGCCCGCGGCACAGGGGTCCAGCTTCCCGCCTCCACGGTTTTCGGAGCCTTCACCTTCGGCCGGATCACCAACAACTATTTCCTTTCCGCGACTCTGACCGCCGCGGCCGCCCAGGGCAAGGTCAGGGTCCTCTCAGACCCAAAGGTCGCCACCTTGAACAACCAGCCCGCCAACATCAACGTCACGACCGCGATCCCCTACGTGACCTCAAACGTGGCCTCCACCGGAGTGACCAGCCAGCAGGTCTCCTACGTGACGACCGGGATCAAGCTGACGGTCACCCCCTCGATCAACGCCGACGGCCGCATCACCCTCGACATCAGCCCGGAGGTGAGCCAGCCCTCGGCCACTGCCGCGGGGAGCGTAACGACTGGGGCCCCGGCCGTGGACTCGCGCAACGCCAAGACCACGGTCTTGGTCAGGGATGGGGAGACGGTGGTCATCGGGGGCTTGATCAGCGACTCGGTCTCCAACCAAATTGCCAAGATCCCCCTCTTGGGAGACATCCCGATCCTGGGCTGGCTCTTCAAGAAGAAGTCCGTCACCCGCAACCGCGCCGAGCTCCTGATCTTCGTCACTCCCAAGATCATGACGGACTAGCAGACGCGGCGATAAATTCGCAAAGCGAATTTATCGCCGCAAAGCCTTAACGGCCGTTTATAGGATCGTGCGCTTTGCGCACGATCCTAAAGGATTATTTAAGGTCCTACACGGCAAGGAATTCTTGGATTTCTTTGCAGGAAAACTATTAGCGAATTCCTTGCCGCGCGTAACTCCATGCTCCCCCTCCTGATCGGGCTTCTCATCGGGGCAGGGCCTCTGCTGAGGGGAGCCTGGGACCTTTGGGCCCAGTCCCTGCTCTTCCTTGCCGTTGCGGCCGGTTTCGCCTTCTGGCTGCTGGGCCGGCTCCTGGTGGGCTACCTCCCGCTCCCCTCCAGGCGCAATCTTCTCTGGATGGGGGCCTTGGGAGCCGCCAGCGCCCTCTCGGCGGCTGCCAGCCCCGTCTGGGCGTATGCCCTTCCCTCCTGGAGGAGCCTGCTTCTGGGTCTCTGGCTTTTCCCCGCGATCTCGGCTGTCTCCAAGGACGAGCGCGCCGCCATCGACGAGGCGATCCGTGTCAGCGCCTGGATCATGGTCCTCCTGGCTTTTTATCAGCATTTTTCCCAGGGCCTGGAGAGGCCGCCCGCGACCTTCCTCAACCAAAACGCTTTCGCAGGGACAATCCTGATGCTGCTTCCCCTCTCCGTGCAGAAGCGGGACTGGCTGCTGGCGGCGGGGCTTCTCGTCGTCCTTTGGTGGTCGCGTAGCGTGGGGGCCTGGCTGGGGGTTGCGGGAGCCCTGATGCTCACGCGCCGCAGCGCGGGGACGGCGGCCTATTGGCTCGGGGCCGGCATTGGTTTTGTCTGCCTCGTGGCCCTCTACGCCAAGCTCCAGTCTCCGGACGTCCTTCACCGCTGGCAATGGTGGGAGGCCGCTTTCGCCATGGTCTCAGACAGGCCCTGGCTGGGCTTTGGCCCTGGGGCCTTCGCCCATGTCCTGGCGGCCTATCAGGATCCGGTCCGGGGGCTCTCGACCTCTTACGCGCACCAGCATTTTCTCGAGACGGCGGCCGAGTGCGGCCTGCCCTATCTGGCCCTCTGGTGCGCGGGGCTCCTGCACTGCCTGCGGCGGGGCGGGGCTCACAAGCGCTTCGGGGCCCTGGCGATCCTGATCCAGTCCCTGTGGGATTACGCCCTCTCTATCCCGGCCAACTTCTGGCTTTTCTGTTATTTCGCGGCCTCCTCGATCTCCGAGAGCTCCCGCGGGATCAATCTTCCCGCGCGCCTCAAGTTTCCCTGCGCCCTTCTCACCCTGGGTTTGGCCTCCCTGGTCCTGCGCGCGCCCTGGGAGCGTTGGGAGGCTGACAGGCTCAAGGCCCGGGCCATCGAGCGCTACAGGGATGGAGGAAGCGCCAGCGGGGTCCTCTCCCTGCTCGAGGGGTCCCTGCGCCTGGCCCAGGACCCGGAGGCGGCGCGTCTGGCGGCCGAGATGGAGCTCATCCGCCGAAACCCCAGGGCCGCAGCGACACGCCTGGAGCGGGCCGCGGCCTTGAATCCCTACCGGGCCTCCCAGTGGTCGGCCCTGGAGCGGATCTACCTGCAGCTCGGGGAGCCTGAGCTGGCCCGCCGCAAGCGCCGGCAGGGCGCGGCTTTCTGTCCCGTCCTGCGCGCCGTCCCTCCTTCCCCTCCGGGAGCAGGCGGACCATGAAGAAGCCCCCGCAACGCAGGCGCCCATCTTCCTTAGGGCGTCGCGGGGGTTTTCGGGGGTGAAAGAGGCGTTGTTTATTAGGAGACCCCCGCAACATGGCGGGGGTTTTCGGGGGTGAAAGAGGCGTTGTTTATGAAGAAATTGGGTCCTGGAGGGGCGGCCGCCATCCTGGGGGGGCTGATCCTCTCTCAGATTCTTCCGCTCTGGGCGCGGGGGTTGACGCCCTTCTGGGGAGACCTGACCTATCTCCACCACCCCTGGCGCGCCCTCCAGGCCCAGCTTCTCGAGGCCGGCCGCATGCCCCTTTGGAATCCCTATGTTTATCTGGGGATGCCCCTGGCGGCCACGATGCAGGGTTCTCTTTTTTATCCCGGGAGCCTTCCCTTCTTCCTTTTCCCCCTCGCGGACGCCCTCGCCCTCTTCGAGGCCCTGCATTATTGGCTGGCGGGCTTTCTCTGTTATCTTTGGCTGCGCAGCCTGCGCCTGGCGCCTTGGGCCTGCCTGGGCGGCGGGCTGCTCTTCTGTTTGGGTGGAGTCCTGGTCAGCCGCCTGCCCTTCCTCAACCACCTGGCCGTGCTGAGCCTCTCCCCGGGGCTTCTCCTCTTCTTCCGGCGCCCGGCCTTGCTTTCCCTGGTTTTGGCCCTGGCCTTCTTCGCGGGCTACCCCCCTTTCCTGATCGGCTCCGTCCTGGGGGCGTGGGTCCTGAGCCTGGGCGCGGCGCCCCGGGGCTTGGGTCCATGGCTGGCTTCCTCGGCCTGGGGCTGGACCGCGGCCGGGCTCTCGGCCCTGGGGCTTTCGGGCTGCCTTCTCCTGCCGGCCGCCGAGCTCTTCCTACAGTCGCGCAGGGCTTCCGGGATCGGCCTCGAGGAGGCCCTCCAGTTCGGGTTCGCTTTCAGGGACCTCATTGGGTGGATCAGCCCCGTGCTCGCGGGCTGGAAGGAGTTCGGTTCTGCGCTCGAGTGGTGGAAAAGCTGTTACCTCGGTTTTTCCGGAGCCCTGGCCGTGGCCCTGGGGTTTCGGCGCCTGGAGCGGGTCCGGGCCGTTGGGCTGGGAGTCGCCCTGGCGGGGCTCCTTCTGATGACTCTGGCCGGCTCCAATAGAATATCCAGCGCGGCCTGGGCTCGCATCCCGGGCCTTCAGTTCGTCAGGTACCCAGGCAATCTATCCTACCTGGCCGCTCTGCCCCTTTCCCTCCTGGCTGCGGCGGGCCTTCAGGGCTTGCCTGGCCGCGCCTGGTTGACCCTGCTTGCGGCCGCGGAGCTCTCCCTCTACTGGAAGGGCGCCTTCCCGGTGGCGCAGCGCTCTCTCTTTTCCTCAGCCGGTCCCCTGGTCCGCTCTCTTGAGGCGAGCCTGGGAGACGAGAGATACCTGATCTCCCCCCGAGCCCTCGAGGCCCAGGCCGGGGCCGGGGTCTGGGATTGGAGGTTCAGGCTCTATGGCCTGACCAACGCCCCCTTCCGGCTGCGCGCGGCCGGGAACTTCGGGGAGCCCCTGGTTCCCAAGGCATCCTACGAATTCATGGATGCCCTCTACCGGGCCCCAAGCGCGGCGCTGGCCGCGGCACTCTTTCCCTGGGCAGGCATCCGCATCCTGCTCACCCCGGGGCTCCTGCCGCCTTCCCAGGCCTTGCGCCATGAGGGGAGAAGGCTCTGGGAGGTCTATCGCTTCCAGGGGGAGCTGGGCAGGGCCTACGGCTTCGACGAGTCCTCCGGAGCCAGAATCCCGGAGGGCCTGGCCGAGGCGCCGTCTGTCGGCGCCCCGCTTGCCTTTCACGGCGAGCGCGAGGACCGTTTCAGGGTGGAGGGGGTTTCCTCCGCTCCCGGCTGGGTTTTCGTCTCGGAGCCCCGCTATCCGGGTTGGAGCGCGCGGCTCAAAACCTCTTCTGGCTTTCAAGAGATCGAGAGCCTTCCGGCCATGGGGGCCTTCCAGAAGATCCAGGTTCCAGCCGGCCCGTGGACCCTTGAGTTCCTCTACAGGCCTCTCAGCTGGAGGCTGGGGGTTCTCCTCACGGCGCTCTTCCTGCTCGGGCATGCCCTCTGGGTCTGGAGATGGGCTTTGAGGGCCGGATGAGGGCAAGGGATTTTGTCCTGCTGGGCCTTCTGCTCGCTCTCCTGCTTGCTTTTGCGGCTCCTGCCTGGCATGACCCTCAGGCGGCCCTTTTTAATTTCGGCGAGCTCTATGCCTACCACCATCCCCTGCTCCACCTCGTTTCCGGCGCTCTCCAGGCGGGACGCCTGCCTTTCTGGAATCCCTACATATTCGGGGGCCTGCCCCTCTCCGCCAATCCCCAGAGCGTCCTTTTTTACCCTGTCTCGATCCTGGCCGCTGTCTTGCCCCTGACCCTGGCCCTCACGTGGGACTGCCTCTTCCACCTGTTTTGGGGCGCCCTGGGGATGGCGCTTCTCGCGCGGCGGCAGGGTCTTGCCTCGTCTTGCGCCTTCTTGCTGGCCCTGCTCTACAGCCTTTCCCCTTTCCTGGTCTACCGCGTGACCGAGGGCATCCCGACGCTTCTTGCCAGCCTGTCCTGGGTTCCCTGGTGCTGGCTGGCCTGGTTCTCCGGCCTTCACGGCCTTCTTGCCGGGGTTTGGGCCCTGCAGTTTCTCTCCGGCCATCCCCAGTTCCTTCTGATCAACGCGGTGGGCATGGCCGCGTGGGGCCTCTGGCAGAGGGGCTCTCGGGCCAGGGCCCTGGCCCCTCTTTTAAGAGAGGGCCTTGGCGCTCTCCTCCTGGCCCTCCTTCAATGGATGCCGACCTGGGAGTTCTTGAGGCTTTCCCTCAGGCAGGGCTGGCCGCAGGCCTTTGCCGCGGCCTATTCCTGGGAACCCCGCTTCCTCTGGACCTGGCTTTTTCCCTGGGCCCTGGGCACTCCCTTGGACGCAAGCTACGCAGGCCCTCCCTCCGTCTTCTTTGAGACCTGTTCAGTCTTCCTGGGGCTTGCGGGCCTGGCCCTTGCGGCCTTCGGCCTCTGGCGCGGCCGCGGCAGGGCGCCAGTCCTCCTGGTGGGGCTGGGGATATTCCTGGCCCTGGGGGGGCACAATCCTTTTTACCGCCAGCTCCTGGCCTTGGGCCCCCTGGGCTTCCTGCGCACCCCTGCGCGATGGCTGTTTGTCTCCTTCTGGGGGCTTCTCCTGGCCGCGGGCTCTGCGACCCGAAGGCTGGGGGGCTTTCCGCGCGCGCTGGCCGCGGCCGCGGTTTTCCTGGAGCTGGCCCTTTGGGACCGGGCCTTTTTGAGGCCTCAGGACGCGGCTCCCTATCTCAGACCCAATCCGGCCCTGACCCGAATGTTAGCCGGGGATTTTCGCATCCTGACGGACCCGGATCTGGCCAACCCAAACAAGGCCATGCTCTACCGGGCGATGAACGTCAACGGCTACGAGGCCTTTTACCTGGCTGGATTCGCCGAATACGCGGCCAGAAGCGAAGGCCGAGCGGCCGCGGACCCCAGCCGCAGTTATTTGCGCCGTTTCGACTCACCCTTGATGAGCCGCCTGGGCGTGGCCTATTTCCTTTCCAGCTCGGGGGAGCTGGTACCAAACCCCGCGGCCCTTTCCCTGGCCTATTTCACCGATGCCTCCGGCATGCCCCTGGCAAGCCCCTTGAGGCTTTCACGAGAGCGCCCGGAGCGCTGGCGCTTAGGCGGCAAGGTCCCTGCCCAGGCCCTGCGTTTGGTCCTGGCCCAGCCCTTCTATCCCGGATGGAGGGCGCGCTTGAGCGGCCGGCCCATGGAGCTTGAGAAGTGGGACGGATTTCTCCAGGCCCTTGAGCTTCCAGAATCCCTCCGGGGCCGCTCCCTTGAGCTCGGGCTCGACTTTGTTCCCAGGGGCTGGCTCCTCTGGGCCGGCCTCTCCATTTTTTCCTGGGCGGCCTGGCTCGGTCTTTTGAGGGGGAGGCTGCCGTGAACCGGAGGCATCTCTCCGCGGCCGGGGCCCTGCTGGTCACTATGGTCTTCCTGGCCCTGGCCCTGCGCAACGTGCGCTTCGCGGAGCTCTGGCAGGTACTATCCAGCGCCCGCTGGAGGTGGATCCCGGCCATGGCCGCCCTCAGCCTCCTGGACCTTTTGGTGCGCGCCCTGCGCTGGCGCATCCTCCTGTCGCGCGCGGCCTCTCCCCCGGTCATGCTCCTTTTCCGGCTGGAGGCGATCGGCCTTTCCGTCAACAACGTCCTCTTCATGCGCCTGGGGGAGTTGGCGCGCGCCTTCCTGGCAGGCCGCGAGATCGGCCTGCCTTTCATGACCGCCCTCTCCAGCGTGGCCGTGGAGCGGGTGCTTGACGTCGCGGCCCTGCTTTCCCTGTTTTGCGCGGCCAGCGCCTGGTCCGGCGGGGTGGCTTTGGCCCTGCGCCGTGGGGCGCTCCTGGTCCTGCTCGGGGTCCTCGTCCTGCTTGTCCTTTTGGTCCTGGCCGAGGGCCCCCTGGAGCCCGGCGGCCTCTGGGAGAGCCGCCTGCGCGCTTGGCCCAGGCTCCACAACCTCGTCTGCCAAATGGCTGCCGGCGCCGCTGTCCTCAGGGACCCCAAGGCGGCCTGCCGGGTCGCGGCCTTGAGCCTGAGCCTCTGGGGTCTGGATGCCCTGCTGTATTGGGCCGGGGGGCGGGCCCTGGGACTGGGCCTGGACTATCCGCGTTCGATTCTGGTTCTCTCCTGGGCAGGGGCCGGGGCGGCCCTGCCTGCCGCCCCCGGGGCCTTCGGGACCTTCGAGGCCATGGTCAAGTCCGTGATGACGGGGTTTGGCGCCTCTCCGGACCAGGCCCTGGCCTACGCGGTCTTCAACCACATGATCATGTACCTGGTGGTGACAAGCCTCGGGCTTGTTTTCCTCACCCAGGTCGGACTTTCCCTTGGGGAACTCAAGACCGCGCTCCAGGAGCCCAATAAGGGCTCGTTAAGAAATAACTGACATGTTTTTGGACGCCGATGCATCCCGTCTGGCTGCGTTGTTCGTCGCTCACATACCGACCGGTATGCTCGCTCCTCACGCCTTGCCATACGGGCGCCTCGACGCCCAAAATTCACGCATTTATTTCCTAACGAGCCCTAAGCGACCATGAGGCTCGGTCTCCTCGGCTGGCTTGCCTCTCCCTGCTGCTCGGCCCGGCTGAGGTTCGCGGCGCTCGCGAGGTTGCCGGTCGGGGAGGATCCTGAGATCGGGGAGGGGAGCCTGACCTGCGAGGCCTGCGGCCGGGGTTATCCGATCCTGAAGGGAGTCCCTCGCCTTCTGCCGGAGGCAGGCCAGGGCGCCCTGGCCCGCACGGCCGCGAGCTTCGCCTGGGAATGGAACCGCTATCCAGGCTCCCTCCCCGAGGACCAGGGGGTTTTCCTCGAGGAGACCCAGATCCCGCCCTCGGAGTTTCAGGGCAGGCTGGTCCTCGACGCGGGCTGCGGGATGGGCCGCTACGCCCTGGTGGCCCTCTCCCTGGGGGCCGAGGTCGTGGCCCTGGACCTCTCCGAAAGCCTCTTGCGCCTGGCCGCCCTGGCTCCACGTTCCCCCAAGCTCCACCTCGTGCAGGGGGATCTTCTTAGGCCCCCCCTGCGCAGGGAGCTTTTCGATATCGCCTACAGCCAGGGGGTCCTCCACCACGCCCCTGACACCCGCGAGGCCTTCCTTCGCCTCTCCGAGCTGGTCAAGCCCAAGGGGCTCTTGAGCGTCTGGGTCTACGGCAAGGCAGGGCGCTTTTCTGAGTTCGCGACCAATCCCCTGCGCGGGGACAGGTCCTGGGTCGCCAGGCGCAGGAGGCTGGCCTGGGCGATCGTCGCTCTCCGAGGCCTCGTCAGCGGCGCGCTGAGGCTCCTTACCACCCGCCTTCCCCTGGGCCTGACCTACGCCTTCTGCTATCCCCTGGCCCTCTTGGGCGCTTTCCCCGG